>NZ_JBEXMD010000015.1:0-210189 GCF_040610315.1 Amycolatopsis sp. NPDC004169 | reverse complement strand
TCGATGGTGGAGACGCGGTGGTCCTCATCCGCGCTCACCAGGTGCAGGCGTGTCGTGGGCACGCCGAATTATGGACGAAAACATGTCAACAGGCGCCGGATTTGTCGTAACGCCCTGCGCGAACATGGCCCAGCGTGCATGGGTCTGGGACAATGGTCCCGGGACGTGGGGAGGTGGGCCGTGCATTCCTATCCGGCCGCGCACCACAGGACGATCATGGCCGTCGACATCGCCGGCTACAACGACCCCCGGCGGACGACGGCGCACCGGCTGGTCATCCACGACGGGTTCTGGAGGATCATGCGCACGGCGTTCGCGGACGCCGGCATCCCGTGGGACGCGCTCTTCAGGGAGAACACCGGCGACGGCATGATGATCCACCTGCCGACGGAGGTGGCGAAGGCGGACCTGGTGGCCGAGCTGCCCGAACGGATGCTGGCCGAGCTGCGCCGCTACAACGAGGTCCACGCCGCCGAGGCGAACGTGCGGCTGCGGATGGCGCTGCACGCGGGCGAGGTCTACCAGGGGAGCAACGGAACGATCAGCGACGCGAACAGCCACGCGTTCCGCCTCCTGGATGCGGCAGAGGTCAAGGTCGCGTTGCGGGAGTCGGAAGCGGTGCTGGCCCTGGTCGTGTCGAACACGTTCTACCAGGACGTGGTCCGCGCCGACCCGGCGGCGGACGCACGCGCGTACCGCCGCATCCCGATCGAGAACAAGGAAACGAAGACGGAAGCCTGGCTCCGGCTGCTGGGCGCGGTCACCAACGGGTTCCCGGTGCAGGTGCCGGCGGCCCCGGACTTCCCGGCGCTCGTGGAGGCGTTGCTTGCGGTGCCCTGCGTGCGCAAGACGGAAAGCCGACAACTGCTGCTGGAATTGTTCCCCCGTCGGGAAATCGCCGACCTGGTGCCCCATCACGCCGAAGACCGTCTGCAGGTGATCGCACTCGCGCGCACGTGCCTGCGCTTCGACGGCGGCCTGGCGGCGCTGCTCACCGCGGTCCGGACCGTCGAACCGGAATCACCACAGGTGGTGGCGCTGGCGGCGGTCATCGGCCAGTGGCCAGGGCATCCGACGTGGTGAAGCGGCCGGTGCGCTTTGGGTGTTGGTGCGCGTGTCAGGTTTTTGCCCTTTTGTGATTACGCCGAACAGGTAAACTCACGATCTTCGGTGCGCTTCTCGGGGCGGAGGTGAGGGTGAAGCAGGGGCATCCCGGCCTGGGTATCGCAGTCCGCAAGGCTGTCGTGGACGTGCTCGTGGTGGCCGGCTTCGCCGATGACAAATCCATTCGCACCCTGATGGTGAGCGAACTGCGAGAGGCACTCGACCAGCCGTTCACCTTTTCGGACCAGTTGACCGGTCGCGATCAATTGATCGAGATCGTTTCCGCGTGCTGCCGGCTCGCGGAAGGGCTGAACGCGCTGGCGGACGTGATCGAATTCCTCCGTCCTGGCAGCAAGGAGTGCGCCGAGGTGCGCGCCCTCGTGGCGTCGGTCCGGATGCACGAAGTCGTCCCGGCGGCGGAACAGGAGAAACTGCGGGAGCGGTTGGCGGGTTTCTCGCCGCCGGGACTCGGGATGGCGGTGCGCCGCGCCGCCCGCTACGTCTCCCCGCCGCCCCGCTACGAAGACGCGTCCGCGGCGTTTTCCGGGCTCGCCGACTACAACGCGGGACCGGGCGAACTGCCGCCGCTGTTGCTCTTCGTCGAACTGATCGCCGCGGAATGCGACGACGACCTCGCGGCGGAACTGCGCGCTTGGTCCGACGGCCAGGTGCGGCGGCTCCGCCTCGGGGAAGCCCTCGCGCAGCTGCGCGAGGAACTGGCGGCGGTCCGGCCGGGGCCGGGCCGGCTCCACCTCCTGATCGTCGCGCGCCCGGACCCGATCGAAGAGGACCTCTACGAGCTTTCCTGCTGGCGGCAGGACGATCCGGACGACTGGGCACCCGCCAGGGGTGAGATCGCGCTGGTTCGCGAAAGCGAGCTGGAGTGCCACGTCGACGTGATGATCGCCGAAGCCGAACAGGCTTGGTCGCAGGTGTCCACCGACGTGGTGATCGAGTTCGTCCTGCCGCGTGCGTTGTTGAACCTACCGGTGCACTCCTGGGCTACCGAGCGTGCTTCCGGCGCACCGAAACCGCTTTACCTCGGGTATCAGACGGTCGTCCGGTCACTGGAACGGATGAGTTCTCCGCGGTGGCACCGCGTCTGGCGGCAACGGTGGGACTCTTGGATCAGTGACCCCTCGTTCGAACGGGTGTATTTCTGCCAGGTCGGTGACCGCCGTGATCCACTCCGGCTCGAGGCCGTATTGAGCAACGATCAATGGGCGATGACCGTGCTGACCGAATCACCGCCGGTCAGCGCGATTTCCGGGCAGGACGAGCTTTTGCCGGCGTTGCGGACGGGCATCCCAGTCATCGTCTGGCATCCGACAGCCCCTTCGGAAGTGGTTCGCGAAGTGGTAGCCTGGCTAGTCGAAAGCAGTGGCGGATTGGGAAATTTGCCCGCGCTGGTAAGGGAGTCTCGGCTGGACGCGCTTCGGAATCCGCCGTCGTCGGACGATGGCGGAGCACTCACGGAACTGGTTGTGCTATGGGACGATCCGAATCGATTGCTTCCCATCGGCGAAACCGGGATCGTGGGGCGCCCCGAAGGAGGTGCCGACCAACGTGACCGAGCTTCCTGATCACCACCTCGGCGGGCCGTCGCACCCGGACAGTCCGCCCGATTGGTGGATATACCGAGGGACCGGACGGCCCCTGCACGACGTCCGGCTGGCCGACCGGTTGCCGGATCCGCCGCCGTGGCGCACTTTCCGCGGGGCCACGCTGCCGGAGCGGGACGTCTTCCCGCCCGATGACGGCGAGATCGAGCGCAAGCTGGGGACGGAGCTGAGCTACTCCGCCCACGACGTCGACCCGCACGAAGTGGAGATGGTCAACGCGGCGCTCTACCTGCGGCGGCCGCTGCTGGTGACGGGGCGTCCGGGCAGCGGCAAGTCGTCACTGGCCTACCGGATCTCACGGGAACTGGGGCTGGGGCGCGTGCTCCGCTGGGCCATCACTTCGCAGACCACGCTCAAGTCGGGCCTGTACGACTACGACGCGATCGGCCGCGTGCAGGCCGCCGCGGCGTGGAAGGAACTCGCCGGGGCCGGTCCGGGAGTGCAGGGTGAGGTGCCGATCGGCGAGTTCGTCCGGCTGGGCGAGCTGGGCACGGCGTTCCTGCCGCGGAGGCAGCCACGCGTGCTCCTCGTCGACGAACTGGACAAGTCGGAATCCGACCTGCCGCACGATCTGCTGGGGCTGTTCGAGGACGGCGAGTTCGTGGTCCCCGAGCTGGCCCGGGACGCGCGCCGCGCGACGTCGGCGGAGGTGTTCACCGCAGATCCCGGCTACACGGCCGAGATCCAGCACGGCCGCGTCCGGTGCTCGGCCTTCCCGATCGTGGTGATCACCAGCAACGGCGAGCGGGAGTTCCCGCCCGCTTTCCTGCGGAGGTGCCTGCGGCTGGAGACCCGTGAGCCGGACGCGGGCCAGCTCGCGGCGATGGTCGCGGCGCACGCCCTGGACCCGGAGGGCAGCCGGGCGGGGTTGATCGAAGACTTCATCGCTCGCAGCGCGGCCGTCGGGGGACTGCCGGCGGACAAGCTGCTCGACGCGGTCTTCCTCGCCACCTCGGGTGCGTACCGGCCGGAGGACGGAGCGTGGCCGCGGCTCGTCGACTCGCTGTGGCGGCAGCTCAGCCAGCAGGTGCCGTGAAATGCCGCAGCGGCCGGACCCCACTGCGGGCGACCACGACCTGACGTGGACCGAACTCGGCGACGGCCTCTGGCTGATGGCGGCCATCGACGCGCTCCCTGCCCCCGCTGCACCACCCCCGGAAAGGCCGGCCGCCGAGCCTCCGGACAACGCGCGGAAACGCCGTCGGCCACCTCCGCGGGAAGACGGTGAACGCCCGCTCGCGCCTGCCGCCGGGGAGAGTGAACCGGATCGCCCACCGGCCTCGGCCGAACGGCCCCCGCTCCCCGCGCAGCACGCCGAGGCCGACGGCCCGTTCGCTCCACGGATCGGCGAACCGTCGCCCGACACGGAGCTGACCGGCGCGACGACCGCCCCTGCGTTGCCCGGCGCGGCCGACCTCGTCCGCGCACTCCGCCCGTTCAAGCGGAAGGTCTTCTCGAAGAGGGCGGACGACGTCGAACTCGACGAAGACCGCACCGCCGAAGAAGCCGCCCAGACGGGGGTGTGGCTGCCGGTCACCAAGCGGCGGCGCGGTCGCTGGCTGGACCTGACGCTCGTCGTCGACTCGTCCCCGTCGATGGCGTTGTGGACGCCCACGGTGAACGCGTTCGCCCGGCTGCTGGAACGGCTGGGGGCCTTCCGGTCCGTCCGGATCCGGCTGCTGGAAACCGGCAAGACGGGTGCGGCCGAAGGGGGCGAGGTCCTCGGCCCGACCCTGCGCGGCGGCACGGCCGACACCCCGGCACGCGGGGCGGGCGAGGTCATCTGCTCGTCGGACCGGAGCCTCCTGCTGCTGCTGACCGATGGAGTCAGCGACGCCTGGCACCGTGACCTGGTGTCGCCGATGCTGGCGCGGTGGGGTCGGTCGATGCCGGTCGCGATCGTGCACCTGCTGCCGCAGCGCCTCTGGCCCCGCGGCGGGATCGGGACTCACCAGGTGGTGCTCACCTCACCCGGTCCGTTGCGGCCCAACGGCGCTTACGACGTGCGGTCGGCCGACGTCCTCCTCGATCTGGCCGAGGCCGCCGAGCTCACCGCCGGTGCGGTTCCGGTGCCGGTGCTCGAACTGCAGGACCGGTGGCTCGGTTGGTGGGCGTCGATGGTCACCGGTGTGGGTGGCGTCGCGCGCAAAGCCGCCGTCGTGCTTACCCGCGACCAGCCGCGGCCCGGCGACGCCGGTGCGGGACAGCCGCCCGAGCAGTCCGCCCGGGAAAAAGTGAGGCACTTTCACAGTTTTGCGTCTCCGTCGGCGTTCCGGCTTGCGACGCTGCTGGCGGCGGTACCCGTGGACGTCGGCATCGCCCGCATCCTGCAGGCGGAGCTGGTACCCGGTTCAGGGCCCGGTCACCTCGCCGAGGTTTTCACCAGCGGGCTACTGGAACGGCTCCGGGACGGAACGCCGTGGGACCGGGCGCACTGGGAGTTCTCCGACCACGTCCGTCAGCTGCTCCTCAGAGGCGCCCGGCGTTCGGACACCGCGCACGCGGTGATCAGCGCGTCGCGGCGGTTCGGCGACCGGAATCCGGTGCTGGCGCGGTTGCAAGCGGCGCTGGCGGCTCCGGACGCGACGCCCGATCCGGTGGCGCCACAGGCGACGCCGGCGGAGATAGCCCTCGAACGTGACCTTATGCGTGCGCTATCGGGTCCGTATTTGTCCCGGGCGGACCGGTTGGAGAGTAGAATCGCCGGCATCGGCCAACCCGGTGATCGACCGACGACCATCCCACCCACTAGCATCCCGGCGGTGAGTGACACGATGTCGCAGGAACTCAAGCCGACGGGTTCCTCGAGCGAACCTGCAACCGTCGTCCATCCCGACACCAGGAATGTCGATATTCCGGCCTCGGTGAGCGAAGTGTCGCCGGTCGTGCGGACGAAGATCGTCCGGGAGATCGTCGATGTGACCAGTCGAAGCGAGCGCCGTTCCGGTGACGAGGCACCACCCGTCTGGGGTGCTGTTCCGCCCAAGAACCCCAATTTCACCGGAAGGCGTGAACTCCTCGATCAATTGAGCGAACGGCTTGGTGCCGGAACCACAGCCGTCCTGCCTGCGGCATTGCACGGAATGGGTGGTATCGGCAAGACGCAGATGGCGGTGGAATATATCTACCGGCATCTGAAGGACTACGACATAGTCTGGTGGATTCAGGCCACCCAAGACACCCAGATCCGCAAATCCCTCACCGAACTCGCCCAGCACCTGCGGCTGCCCGGCGCCGACGAAGCCATCACGGCGGTCCCGGCGGTCCGGGAGGCGCTGCGGCTGGGCCGTCCCTACCGGCGCTGGCTGCTGGTGTTCGACTCCGCCGAGGACCCGGCCATGGTGCGGCGGTTCTTCCCGGTGGACGGTCCCGGCCAGATCCTGGTGACCTCGCGCAACCCCAGCTGGGCCGGCATCGCGCGTCCCCTGGAAGTGGCCGTCTTCCAACGTGACGAGAGCAAGAAGCTGCTCGCCCTGCGCCGTTCCGAACTCGTCGACGCCGACGCGGACCTCATCGCCGACAAGCTCGGCGACCTGCCGCTGGCCATCGAGCAGGCCGCCGCCTGGCTGGCCGAGACCGGCATGCCCGCGCGGGACTACCTGGACCTGTTCGACGAGAAGGTCACCGAAATCCTCAGCACCTCGGCGCCGAACGACTACGAGGTGTCCGTCGCCGCGGCGTGGAACGTCTCGTTCGACGAACTCAGCACCCGCAACCCGGCGGCGCACCAGCTGCTGCAGGTCTGCGCCTTCTTCGCGCCCGAACCGATCTCGCGCAGCCTGTTCACCGGCGTGCGCGAGGTTTCCATCGCCCCGGAGCTCGACGCGGCCCTGCGCGACCCGATGCGGCTCGGCCGCGCGATCCGCGACGTCAACCGGTACAGCCTCGCGAAGATCGACCACCGGAGCAACACGCTGCTGCTGCACCGTTTGGTGCAGCTCGTCCTGCGTGAGCGGATGAGCGAACAGCACCGGCTGGAGATGCGCCACGGTGCACACCTGCTGCTGGCGAAGCTCGACCCGAACGACCCGGCGTCGCCGCAGACCTGGCCGCGCTACCAGGAAATCCTGCCGCACATCTACGACGCCGAACTGACCGACTGCGACGACCCGTGGGCGCGTCAGCTCGTCATCAACCTCTTCACCTTTCTCTACCACTGGGGTGACCACCAAGGCGCGCTTGCGCTGGCCGAGCGGGCGGTCAACGCCTGGGCAACCGATCGGGAACAGCGGATCGAACGGGGTGAGGCGCCCCGCGAGGATCCACCGCTGCTGGAACTGGGCGCGTCGGAGCGGCTGGCCTTCTTCTACTGGGTGGTCGGTCGTTACAGCCAAGCCGCCGACGTCGCGAAACAAACGCTCACGCGCTACACCGAGGCCCTCGGCGAGGAGCGCGAAGAAACGCTGAACGCGCAGCTCACCTACGCACTCATCCTGAAGGCCCGCGGCAGCTTCTCCGAGGCCCGGAGGCGCAACGAGGAGATCTACCTCAAGGCCCGCGGCCTGTTCGGCGGCGACGACCCGATCACGCTGGACGCCGCGCACGAGTTCGTCGTCGCCCTGCTCCTGACCGGTGAGTACTCGAAGGCCCGCGAGCTGGCCGAGGAAACCTACAGCCGCCGTGTCGAGACCTTCGGCTTCGACAACGACAACACGATCGGTACCCAGGTGCTCCTCGTGCTCGCGCGCCGCGAGCTGGGTGACTACCCGTGGGCCCGGATCGAGATGGAACGCATCGCGGAGCGGGCCGAGCAGCTGTACGGCGACGACAGTGTCGGCACCCTGCGGCGTCGCTACTACCAATCGGTGGCCTGCCGCAAGGACGGCGACCACGACGCGGCACTAGACCTGTCGAGGGACGCCCTGCGCCGGTTCCGCATCCGGTACGGCAACAACCACCCCAACGCGATGGCCTGTGCGCTCGGGCATTCCATCGATCTGCGGCACTCGCGGCGGTTCGCCGAAGCCCGGGCGCTCGGCGAAGAGGTGTTCGAGCTTTACCGGGAAAACCTCGGGGAGAACCACCCCCACACGCTGTCGGCGGCGCTCGACCTCGGCGTCACCCTGCGGCTCGGCGGCGACCCCGCGAGTGCCCGGGTGATCGACGAGAAGGCGCTGGCGGGGTTGCGCGAGAAGCTCGGCGAGGACCACCCGCACACGATCGTGTGCGCCATCGACGTCGCCAGCGACCTCTTCGCGATGGACCGCGTCGAAGAGGCCGCGGCACTGGACGCGGATCTGCTGGTCAGGGCTCGTGAGGTGATGGGCGAAGACCACCCGACGACGCTGGCCGTCCAGCTCAACCGCTCACTGGACCTGCGGACACTGGGTGAGGTTGCGGAAGCGGACGCGTTGTACGAGGACGTGGTGACGCGGTACCGCCTGGTGCTCGGGGAAAACCACCCCGGCACGGAAGCGGCGTCCCGCGGGGTCCGCGCCGACTGCGACATCGACCCGATGCCGCTCTAGCGCCCGCCTGGGCCGGTTCAGTGCGTGAACCGGCCCAGCCAGCCGGCGATCGCTTCGACGGACGGAGTCGATCCCGGCTCGTCGCGCAGCAGCCGGTGCACCGCCCGGACCAGTTCCGGGCGGTGCAGGATCGCCCTTGCCGCCGGTCCGGTGCTGTGTGCCGCTAGGGCGATCCCGAAGCCGGCCAGTGCCCCGGGATCGTCCGGGTTCGCCGCGAGCAGACGCCGGTAGCCCGCCGCCGCGGCGATCGGGCGTCCGGCCGCGAAATCCAGCTCCGGTTCGGTCACGCCAGGGACCGAAGCGCCGTGCTCGGCGAACTGCGCGGCGCCGTCCGGGCCGAGACGGAGCCGGATCAGGTCCGTCAGGGTGTCTTCCCAATCGCCGTCCGGCACCGGGGTCGGCTCCCGCGGTTCCAGCCGGCCGAGGACCGAACGCGGTCGCGAAAGCCCGTCTCGCCAAGCCGCGGCCAGCTCCGCCACCGTCCCGGGATCGGGGCGCAGGTGCCTGACCCGCCAGGCCGCGTAGTGGTTCTCGGCTGACGCCCTGGCCAGTGCCTTCGCGTGGGCGGACACCGGTTCGTCTTCCCACGGCCCGATCTCCGCCGCGACGTGGTCCAGGAACCGTTGGCCCGCCTCGGTGAGGCTTTCGTCGCCGTGCACCGCGTCGAGCGTTTGCCGGACCTGCCCCCGCCACAGCGCGAATTCGAACGCGGCCAGTTCGTTGCCCGGTTCCGCCGCGGTGAGTGCGCGCCAGAACGCCGTCACGCCGAAGAAAGCGTAGATGCCGTGCAGGACTCCGGCGATGGGCCGCGGATCCGAGCGCCACGGCGCGTACAGCCGCTCCCGCGGGTCGTCTTCGCTCAGCCGGACCAGGTGGAGCAACCCGCCCAGCCGGATGTGCTGGAACTCGTGGACCAGCGCTGCCGCCAGCGTCGCCGCGTCCTCGCCATAGCAGACGATCGCGCTGCCGAAGGCTTCTCCGGTGGACGCGCTCGGCAGCCGGAACGGAACAGCGGGGGCGGGCACGAGCGAGTACAGGCCGGTCGGCAGAACCGCCGCGGTCTCGGGAAGGTGTTCGACGAGCAGCTGCCACGCCCGGCCGAGCACCGATCGCCACGATTCGAGCTCGACCGGGCTCAACCGTGCCGGGAGGATCGGTTCGTACAGCTCGCGGTACGGGTCCAGGTCGTCCAGCTGCACCGCGAGCCGGTGTTCGCCCGACCAGCAGACGACTTGGCGGACCCCGAGCCAGCCCGGCACGTCCCCGGACGGGTGGCGGGGCAGCCGGACGGCCGAATGGCGGTTGCGGATCTCGACACGGCCGTTCGCGCCCCGGATGGTGGCGACGGAGAACGGCGCTTCGGCCCGCAACTGTGCGGTTCCCAGCGTCGGCAGGGAAACCTTCCCGCGCCAGGCCGGAAGTTCGATCTCGAAAGGGATTTCGGCGTGCACCGCGGCCGCGGCCGCGAGGCAGTGCAGGTGCCCGGCGTGCACCCAGAACGGGCAGACCCCGGTGACGTCCTGGCGGTAGAGCCGGGTGGTGTAGCCGGCCCACGTGCCGGTGTACGGGTGGGCGAGGATTCTCTCCAGTGCCGGTGGTGCCGCTCGTTCGACACGGGCCAGCAATTCCCACGCCGTTTCAGGAGACGGCAACGGGCGGTACAGATCTTCGGATTTGGTGACCACCTCGACGAGGCTGCGCATCAGCAGCAACCGGCGGCTCCGTTCGGCCGCTCGCAGTTTCCGCAGCGGACCCGGTCCGCCCCTGCCCGCCGCGATCGCGTCGAAATCCGTCCACGGCAGCTGGTGGCGCCCGAGATCCTCGACTTCCTCCACGGTCACGGTCAATCGACCCGCTTCGCGCCCTTGCTGCCACTCGCTGTCACCGGGATGTGCGAGACGCGTTCGACCGCATGGCTCAGCGCTTTGCGTATTTCGCCGCCGTCCAAGGTGCGCAACCTGGTGATCGACACGCCGCCGAGGTCGAGAAGTTCGGATTCGATTCCCGCATCCGCGCCGGAACGTGCTGCCTGCATCGCCCTTTTCTCCTCTCACCGGGAGAACGAGCCCCGTCGGCCCGCTTTCATTGTCCCGCATTCCGGGCGGTTGCGACAGGGACGGACGCAGTGCGCCGATCAGGTGACTGCAGGGGGCGGAAGCCGCTGGGCCGCCTGAGCTTTCCGGCTCGCTCGCCGGTGGTTTCGCCGCTGATCGCGGCCCTGCGTGCCGGTTTTTCGCCGGGGCATGTCCACGTTTTGCCCAGTACGGCTCCGGGATTCGGTGGGTAAAATCACGACTCGGGCTTCCGGGCCGGGGAGGTGGTTCGTCACGTGTCGGCCGGAGAACGTACCCACGGTGCGGGCCGCGAGCTGCACTTCCCGTCGGCGGTCCGCGTGGCGGTCCGGGAGGCGATCGTCAACGTGCTCGCCGGGATGGGGTTGGCGGGCGACCGGCCGACCCGGTCGCTGCTGGTGGATCTCATCCACGACAACCTCGGCTTCCCCTTGACGCTGTCCGATCACGCCACCGGGCGAGACCAGCTGATCGACATCGTCAACGCCTGCGCCAAGGCGGAGGGGGGCATGCAGGCGCTCGACCACGCCGTCCGCATGTTGCGGCCGAACTGCCCGGAATCAGAACTCCTGCACCGGCTCGTGCACGAACCGCGGATGCACGACCTGCTGCCGGAATCCGAACTGCCGTGGTTGCGTTCGGTGCTGACCGGGTTGACCCCGCCGGCGTTGAGCGTGCTCGTCCGGCGCGCCGCGGGCTGGGTCGCGGGGCCGGCCGGCGAACCGGGCGACGCGTGGGAGGCGTTCTGCCTGCTGACCGAGTTCAACACCCCCGCGCACGGGCTGCCGCCCGCACTCGCCTTCATCGAGTTCATCGCCGCCCGGTGCACCCGGGCCCTGGGCGACGAACTGCGGGAGTGGAACACCTGGCAGGCCAGGCGGGTGCAGGGCGAGGCCCGGTTGCGCGAACTGCGCGCGGAAGAGGAACCCCACGGCGGCGACGGGTTGCGGCTGCACCTGGTGATCATGGTCGAGCTGGACGGCATCGACCCCGACCGGCACGTGGTTTCCCACTGGCGGCAGGAGGATCCACGCGAATGGCCGCCGGCCCGCGGCGGGATGGCCACCATCCGCGGCACGGAACTCGAACACCACGTCGATCGGTTGATCGTCGACGCCGAACGCGCGTGGTCGGATTACCCGGAGGAGGTCGCGCTGGAGTTCGTGCTGCCGCGGGCGCTGGTGAACCTCCCGGTGCACCGGTGGTGCAAGGAACACGAGTCCGGAGATCCCCGGCCGTTGTTCCTCGACTACCCGATCGTCATCCGGTCGCTGGAGCGGATGTTCTCGCGTCAGTGGCACCGGGCGTGGCGGATCCGCTGGGCGGCAATGCTCGGCGACCCCTCCGCCGAGAGGGTGTACTACTGCCCGCCCCGTGACATCGCCGAGCGCCATCGGCTCGACGTGGTGCTCAGTGACGGGCGGTGGTTGGTGATGGTGCTGGCCGGGCCGCCGCCGGCCCGGCCGCGGCCGGGCGGCGACGAGCTGGCGACCGGGCTGCGGACGGGGATCCCGGTGGTGCTGTGGCACCCCGACGCATCCGCCGAGTTGTTGCGGGGCGCCGTCGCCTGGCTCATCGGCGGCGGCGGGCTCGGCGACCTACCCGCCCGCACGCGCGATTCCCGGCTTGCTGCGTACTCGAAGGAAACCCTTTCCGCCGATTTCCAAGCCGCACGCGATTTGGTGATCCTGTGGGACGACCCGAATCGGCTGATCTTTCTTGACGATGGCCCTTACCTGCCGAACGCGACACGGGAGATTGCGGATGAACGGGGAAAAGCGTCCTGAGTGGCCGAGCTGGTGGATCTACCGCGGCACCGGTCGTCCACTTCGCGACGCTTCGCTGGCCGATCTGCTCCCGCCCGCCCCGCCGTGGCGCGCGTTCACCGGTGGCCCGTTGCCCGAGGAGGACATCGTGGCGCCGGACGAAGGGGAAGCGGCCCGGCGCCTGGGCTCCGAGCACCGGCTGACCGCCCGGCACGTCGATCCGCACGAGATCGACATGGTCAACGCCGCCCTGTACCTGCGGCGTCCCCTGCTGGTCACGGGCCGCCCGGGCAGCGGGAAATCGAGCCTCGCCTACCGCGTCGCGCGCGAACTGGGGCTGGGCCGGGTGCTGCGGTGGCCGATCACGTCCCACACCACGCTCAAGAGCGGGCTGTACCACTACGACGCGATCGGCCGGGCGCAGGCGGCCGGTGCCCGGTCGGCCGCGGTGCCCGGCGGCGAGGTGGAGCCGCCGATCGGGGACTACCTGCGGCTCGGCGAACTCGGCACGGTCTTCCTGCCCCGGCGGCTGCCCCGAGTCCTGCTGATCGACGAGCTGGACAAGAGCGAGGCCGATCTGCCGAACGACCTGCTCAGCTTGTTCGAGGACGGCGAGTTCTCGATTCCGGAGCTGGTGCGGATGCGCAGCCGGACCCGGGAAGTCGAGGTCTTCACCGCTGACGCCGACGCGACGGCCACGGTGGTGGACGGACGGGTCCGGTGCGCGGCGTTCCCGTTCGTGGTGATCACCAGCAACGGCGATCGCGACTTCCCGCCGGCGTTCCTGCGGAGGTGCTTGCGCCTGGAGATCCAGGAGCCGAACATCGAACAGCTGGCGGCCATGGTGGCCGCGCACGCGCTCGATCCGGGTGACTCCCACCGATCGCGGATCATCGAGGAGTTCGTCAGCCGGAGCGAGGCGTACGGCGGTCTGCCGGTCGACAAGCTGTTGGAGGCGGTCTACCTGGCGACGTCGGGTGCCTACCACGAAGAAGGCGACTCCTGGCCGAGACTGGTGGATGCGTTGTGGCGGCAGCTGAACTCAGTGGTGCCGTGACATGAGCGACGAGCTGCCCGGCAACGGGCCCCTCTCGTGGCGGGAGGTCGCCGACGCGGTCTGGCTGACAGCGGTGCTGGGACAGCTGCCGGAGCGGCCGGCCGGGGAGCCGGACGCCCGGTCCCGCCCACGGGCGCCGGACCCGCCACCCGAGCCCCCGCCTCCGCCGCCTGAGCCGAAGACCCCGCCCGACCGGCCGGAACCCGGACCTGGGCGACCCGCCGAGCGGACCGAGCCGGTGACGCAGCGCCGTCCGCTGACCGAGGGGGTCGTGCACGCCGCCCGGGAAAGCGCTGCCCACGGCGAATCGTCCAACGGCCGGGGCCGGAAGCCTCCGACGATGCCGGGCGGGCTGGACATCCTGCGAGCCCTGCGGCCGTTGAAGCAGCTGCGTCCGTCGTCGAGCGAGGACGATCTCGAGCTGGACGAGGAACTGACCGCCGAACGAGCCGTGCAAACCGGTCTGTGGTTTCCGTTGCTGCGGCCCACGCCGACGACCCGCGTCCTCGACCTGACGGTGGTCGTCGATGCCGGGGCGTCGATGGCGTTGTGGCAGCACGAAGTCACGGCGTTCCTGCGGCTCGTGCAGCAGATCGGCGCGTTCCGCACGGTTCGGATCCGTTATCTGGAAACGGAAATCCGGGCGACGGACGGCTCACTCGCGCCCGTCCTGCGCGGTGGCACGCCGGACGCGCCCCAGCACAGCGTGGCCGAACTCCTGGACTGGTACGGGGGACGGCTGATGCTCGTGCTGACCGACGGCGTCGCCGAGGCGTGGCGTCAGGACCTCGTTTCGCCGTTGCTCGCCCAGTGGAGCCGCCGGATGCCGGTCGCGCTGGTCCACCTGCTGCCCCAGCACATGTGGCGGAAGAGCGGGATCGCGCTGCACCGCGCCCGGTTGACGTCACCAGGGCCCTTCCGCCCGAATCACCGCTACGGGTTCGACCTGCCGGATGCCTGGATGACCATGGCGGAACCGGAGAAGGCGATCGCCGGTGCGGTGCCGGTGCCGGTCCTCGAACTGGACGGCCGGTGGTTCAGCTGGTGGGTTGGGCTGATCGCCCGTTCGGTCGGCAAGGCGGTGCCTGCCACCGTCCTGCTCGCCCGCGACCAGCCGATGCCCGAGAGCGAAGACGACGAAGAGCCAGCGTCGTCGCTGACGGCCGAGGAACGGGCCCGGCGCTTCCTCGGCGCGGCGACCCCGCCTGCGTTCCGCCTGGCGACGTTGCTCGCCGCGGTGCCGGTCAACCTGCCGATCGCGCGGTTCGTGCGGGCGGAATTCGTACCCGAGGCCGACAGTTCGCACGTCGCCGAGGTGCTCACCAGCGGACTACTCGGCTTGCCTGCAGCCGGCAGCCCGGCCGGAGAGGACACGGTCTTCGCCTTCCCGATCCCGGTCCGCGAGGCCCTGCTCGCAGCCGCGAGGCGAGCGGAGACGGTGCAGGTGGTCGTGGCGACCGGCCGCCGGTTCGGGGACCGGCACCCGGTGCTGATCAGGATCATCGACGCGCTGGCCGACCCGGAGCGAGTGGCCCTGCCCGAGGAAGCCGCCGACGTCTCCCTCGAACGGGTCGTCATGCGGGCGCTTTCGGGGCCGTACGCGTGGCGAGCCGAACGACTGCGAGAACGGGAGCGCGAACTCGCCGCGGCGGAAGTGGAGGCGGAGGCCGCGATGGCCGCGGCGCACCAGGAGCTGCTCCCGCCGGTGACGGTGGGAGCCGGGGCACCGGAAGAGGCGCTGGTCGCGAACGTCCGCAACGAAGCGGCCACCTCCCGCCGCCGGGTCCGGCAGATCACCACCGACGCGCCGATGGTGTGGGGAGCGGTCCCCGCACGCAACCCGGAGTTCGTCGGCCGTCGCGAGCTGCTCGACCGGCTGGGTGCCGCACTGCGGTCGACCCGCTGTGCGGTGCTCCACGGAGCGGGTGGCCTCGGCAAGACGCAGCTGGCGGTCGAATACATCTACCGGCAGCTGCGCGACCACGATCTCGTGTGGTGGGTGAGCGCCCCTCAGGAGTCCCAGGTCCGGGCGTCCCTGACGGAGCTGGCCCGGCAGCTGCGCCTGCCCGGCGCGGAAGAGACGCTGACCGCGGTGCCCGCCGTGCTGGCGGCGCTCCGCGCGGGCAAGCCGTTCCGCCGCTGGCTGCTCGTCTTCGACGCGGCTGACCAGCCCGAGCTCCTGCGCCCGTTCCTGCCGCTCGAAGGACCGGGCCGGATCGTTGTCACCGCACTGGACGCGCCATCGGGTTCGTTACCGGCGGAGGCCATCGAAGTGGACCGGTTCGCCCGGGCGGAGAGCGTCGAACTCCTGCGTCGCCGTGATCCAGAGGCCGGCCCCGCGGACGCCGACGCACTGGCGGAGAAACTGGGTGACCTGCCGATCGCCCTCGCCCTGGCGGCGGCTTGGCGAGCCGAAACCGGCATCCCGGTGGCCGAGTACACGCGGCTGCTGGACGAGAAGGTGGCCGAGATCCTCGTGAACTCCCCGCCGGCGTCCGATTACGAGATCGCCATGACGGCGGCGTGGAACGTGTCCTTCGACGGGCTCGCCCTCCGCAACCCGGCCGCGCACCAACTGCTTCAGGTGTGCGCGTTCTTCGCTGCCGAACCGATCTCCCGGAGTCTGTTCACGGGGGTGCGCGGTGTTTCGATCGCTCCGGAACTGGACACCGCGATGCGCGATCCCGTGCTGCTGGACCACGCACTCAGGGAGATCAACCGGTACCGGCTGGGAAAGCTGGACCACCGCAGCGGAACCCTGCTCCTGCACCGGCTCGCGCAGCAGGTACTGCGGGCCCGGATGACCGACCGGACGCGCGGGGAGATGCGCCACGGTGCGCACATCCTGCTCGCCAACCTCGACCCGAACGATCCCGAGACGGCCTGGCAATGGCCGCAGTACCAGATCGTGCTGCCGCACCTCCGGCACGCCGAACTCATCGACTGCGACGATCCGTGGGTTCGCAGGCTGTTGCTCAACCTCATGAAGTTCCTGTACGTCACGGGCGACCACGCGGGTGCGGTCGCGCTGGCCCGGGACGTCGTCGCCGCCTGGACGGATCGTTACGGTGCCGAGGACGCCCAGACGCTGTCGGCGTCGGTCCAGCTCGGGTTCGTGCTCTGGGTGCTCGGCCGGTACGAGGAGTCTTCGGAGATCAGCAGGCAGACCTTGTGGCTGTACCAGCGCACGCTCGGCCCCGACTCCGAACAAGCCTTGCGAGCCGAGGTCCAGGTCGCGGTCGGGTTGAAAGCCAGTGGTGACTTCTACGCGGCCCGCGAGCTCAACCAGCGGACCTACGAGAAGGTCCGTTCACTCTACGGCGACGACGATCCGACCGCCCTGCGCGCTGCGCACGACTTGGTCGTTTCGCTGCTGCTGGCCGGCGAGTACCGGTCGGCTCGCAGGCTGAGCGAGGACACCTACGAACGCCGGTCGGAGGTTCTCGGGTACGACAACTGGGAAACCATCATGACCCTGAACATCATGATCATCTGCCGTCGGGAACTCGGTGACTATTCGTGGGCGCGCATCGAGCAGCAGCGGGTCGTCGAGCGGGTGCGCGGTTTGTTCGGTCTGGAAACCGACGGTGTGATCCGTCGCGACTACCACCTCGCGGTGGCACAGCGCAAAGACGGCTACCACGAAGCCGCGCTCGAACTGTCGGGCAGCGCGCTGCAGCGGTTCCGGCTCAAATACGGGTCGGGCCACCCCAGCGCGATGGCCTGTGTGCTCGCCCATTCGATCGACCAGCGCAATGCTGACGATCTGCCGGCGTCACTGGACCTGGGTGAGCAGGCGCTGTCGCTCTACCGGACTGGTCTGGGCGACCGGCATCCCCACACGCTGGCCGCCGAAGCCAACATCGGAGTGACCCTGCGAATGCTCGGTGATCCGGCGACTGCGTTGCACCGGGACGAACGCGCGCTGGCCGGGCTGCGCGACCGGCTGGGGCCGCTCCACCCCCACGTCCTCGCCTGTTCGATCAACACGGCGAACGACTGGTTCGCCCTCGGCGACGTGCAGCGTTCCCTCCGGATGAACACCGAGACGCTGGCGCGGTTGCGCCAGGCGTTGTCCGAAAGCCATCCCATCACCCTCGCGGCCCGGCTCAACCGGGCTCTGGACCTCGAACGGCTCGGCCGCGTCCGGGAAGCGGTCAGTCAGCACCAGGACGTGCTGGCCGCGGCCGACCGGGTCTACCGGCCCGGTCACCCCGCCGTCTCGGCCGCGGAGAAAGCGGTACGGGCAGAGTGCGATATCGATCCGATGCCGTTGTAACGGGGATCGTGCAGCGCTTCGCCGATCCAGCCGGCCAGTTCGCCGATCGCCGGTGCGGAGCCGGTGCGGCGCAGCTCCCGGTGCACGGCACGCACCACTTCCGGGACACCGAGCAGGGCGCGCGCTGCGTGCGCCGAGGGCAGGGCGAGGCCCAGGCCGATCATCGCCTCGGCCTGCTCCGGGTCTTGTTCGAGCACGGCCTGATAAGCCGAGCAGGCCTCAACGGTTCGTCCGGTGAGCAACAGGTGATCGCCCTCGAGTACTCCGGGCACCTGCGGCCACACCCGCGCCAGCACAGCGTCACCGTCCTCGGCGAAGCGAACACGAATCAGGTCTGCACGAGCGTTCGCCCACTCGCCGTCGGAAACGGTGTCGAGCCGGTCTGCCGGGAGTACCGGCGGGCACGGCTCGTGCTGCCGCCAGGCCCGGACCAGATCCAGAACCGTCTCGGGTTCGGGCCGGATGTGGCGGAGCCGCCAGCCGGCGTGGTGGTCCGCGGCCAGGGTTTCCGCCCAGTGCACCGCTTCCCGGGTGCTCGGTTCGGTTTGCCATGGTTCGAGGACGGTGGCGAGACCGGTGAGGAACCGGCGTCCTGCCTCGGTCAGCGCGGCATCGTCCCGGATCGCCTGCAGGGTTTGCCAGGTCAGGGTTCGCCAGTGGGCGAACTCGAAGCCGGCCAGCCGGTCGCCGGGATGTGCCCGTGAAAGCGCCCGCCAGAAGGCCGAGACGCCGAAGAACGCGTAGACCCCGTGCACGAGCCCACCCAGCGGTCGCGGGTCTTCGCGCCACGGGGCGTAGAGCCGCTCGGTGCGGTCGTCGTCGTGCAGCTGCACCAGCTGCAGCAAGCCGCCCAGCCGGACGTGTTGGAACTCGTGCACGAGCGCGGCGGCGAGCGTGGCCGGACCGCCCGTGCCGGGCTCGGCGATCACCGCGCTTCCGAAGGCTTCCCCGGTCGATGCGCTGGGGAGCCGGAACGGAACGGCAGGTTCGGGCACGATCGAGGTGAGGCCCGCGGGCAGGACTGCCGCGTATTCCGGCAGGTGCTCGACAATCAGGTGCCAGGCGTCGCCGAGCAGGTCCCGCCAGTGCGCCAGCTCGGCGTCGGCCAGCCGGGCGGGCGGGATCGGGTGGTAGAGGCCGCGGTGGGGGTCCAGGTCGTCGAGCCGGAGGGGCAGGATGCGGCCGCCGGCTTCGAACCGGAACTCCCGCAGCCGGCTCCAGTTCGCCGAGTCGGTCGTGACCTCCGAGTGGTCGCCGATGATCGTGAACGCACCGGCCGCACTCCGCACTTCGGCGGTCGTGAAGCCGCCGCCTTCGTCCAGCCGTCCGGCACCCAATGTCGGCAGCACGACGAAGTTGTCCCAGACAGGTACGCGCAGGGAAAAATCTAGGTTCGCGTGGATGGCCGCGGCGGCGGCGAGGGTGTGCAGGTAGCCGAAGTGGACCCACAGCGGGCACTCGCCCGTCAGTCCCTGCTCGATCAAGCGGGTCGTGTACCCGGCCCAGCTCCCGGTGTAGGGATGCGCGAGAACCCGCTCGAGCGCATCCGGCTCGGCCTGCTGCGCCCGCGCCAGCAGATCCCAGGCTCGTTCGGCGGGAGCGAGCGGTCCGGTCAGCCGGTCGTCGTTCGCGGCCGAGTCGACGAGGCGAAGCAGCAGGAGCAACCGGCGGCTGCGATCCGCGCCGCGCAACAGATTGACCGCCGCCGCGCCACCACCTCCGACGGCGAGCTGGTCGAAGGTATCCCAGCTGATCGAGTGCAGCTCGGACTCGGACGCCATGTGGTCCTTGGTGCGCACGGAACGCCCCTTCGCAATGGATTCAGTCGACGCGTTTGGCGCCGCCGCTGCTCCCGCTCGCGGTGACCGGAATGTGCGCGACACGGGTCACGGCGTGGCGAATCGAGCGGCTGAGCGCCGGGTTGTCGAGTTTCCGCAGTTCGGACAGGGAGACGGCGCTGAGATCTACGAGTTGGGACCTGATCCCCAGCGGTCCCGGGCCTTCCGGCTTTCGAGTAGCGATGTGGTGCTCCTGAGGCCGGAGGGGTTGATGGGGCAGATCTTGACATGAACCCCGCCCAGGTGGAAGGCGAAATACGCCGATCGAGTGTCGTTGAGGGCAAGGGCCCCTACGCTGATCAGGTGACGGTCACGCCTAACGTGGTGTAAATCAGTGTCGTCAGTTCGGCCCCGAAGTTCGGCCTCGACGCCACCCGGCGGGTGCGGGCCAGGTCGTTCGCGATCGTCAGCGCTGCGTGGACCGTGATCTTCGCTTCCCGTGCCGGCAGCTCCGGCCGCACCGCCGACAGCAGCGTCACCCACTGCGCCACGTAATCCCGCTGAACCCTCAGTAGATCCACCTTGTCGCGGTCCGGCATCGTCACCCGGTCCGCCGAGAACGACACCAGCAGCTCCGGCGTGTGCAGGATCGTGTGCACGTACGACGCCGCCAAGCGACGCAATGCCGTGCGCTCGTCCGGGGCGTGCAGTGCCTGCTCGGCCGCCAAAGCCAGCCGGTCCGCCGCCCGGTGGCCGATTGCCACCATCAGAGCCGCCTTGCTGGGGAAGTGGCGGTAGATGCTGGGCCCCGCTATGCCTGCCGCCGCTCCGATGTCCTCCATGCTCACCGCGTGGTAGCCCCTCTGGGCGAACAGGGCTGTGGCCTCCGCTAGGACCTGCTCGCGGCGGGAGGGGGTGCCCAGGCTCAGCGCCGAAGACGGTGGCGATGAAGACGGTGCGGGCAGTGTGGTGTTCAGCACATCGAGCGCCAGGTCGACCAGTAACTGAGCGAAGCGGCGGCGGGCCACCGACGTGTGGTGGACCGACACGCTCCCGAACACCGACAGCGCTGCCCAGCAGAGGAGCTCGGCGTCCTCCGCCGGCAGCTCCGGGCGGCTGGCCTGCAGGGCCTTCGACCACGCCGCCAGCGCCAACGTCGACCTGCGGGCTATCTCGCGCTGGTCCTCCTTCGGGAGGTGACGGCCTTCCCAGCGCCACAGCGCCGCGATCTCGCGGCGCTCGACCGCCTGGGTTGCCAACCGGCTCAACAGCGATGGCAGCTGGTCAGACGCCGGAACCGAGTCCGACAGGGCCTCCGCCGTCGCCGCCTCCATGTCCTCGAAGCCGCTCAGGACCACGTACGCCAGGATCGCCTGCTTGTCCGCGAAGTGCCGGTACAGCGCTGGCCCGGTGACGCCCGCCGCGTCCGCTATGTCCTTGATCGCCACCCCCGGGAAGCCTCGGGCGCGGAACAGCTCGGCCGCCACCGCGGCCAGCTGGGCCTTGCGGTCGCGAGGGCGGAGGCTGCGTTCGGTCATGGTGAGTGAACGATAGCGGCTCATGGCACACCTGCAACCCATTGACACCATGGGGTTATCCGGAGATATGTTAATGGCCATTAGCCCTACTGGCCGGTATCATCGGCCACGGTACGAAGACGTCCCACACGCTCGCGAGGAGTTGTTCAGTGAGTAGCGAGGCCTACATCTACGAGGCGATCCGCACGCCTCGCGGCAAGAACAAGGGCGGTGCCCTGCACGGCACCAAGCCGGTCGACCTGGTGGTCGGCCTGATCAACGAACTCAAGGTCCGCCACCCGAACCTCGACCCGCAGGCGATCGACGACATCGTGCTCGGCGTCGTCTCGCCCGTCGGCGAGCAGGGCGCCGTCATCGCGCGCACCGCCGCCCTCAACGCGGGCCTGCCCGAGACCGTCGCCGGCGTGCAGCTCAACCGCTTCTGCGCCTCCGGCCTCGAGGCCACCAACACCGCCGCGCAGAAGGTGCGCTCGGGCTGGGACAACCTGATCATCGCCGGCGGTGTCGAGTCGATGTCGCGCGTGCCGATGGGCTCCGACGGCGGCGCGCTGTTCATGGACCCGGCCACCGCCTACGACAACTACATCGTCCCGCAGGGCACCGGCGCCGACCTGATCGCGACCATCGAGGGCTTCTCTCGCGAGGACGTCGACCGCTGGGCCGTCCGCTCGCAGGACCGCGCCGAGGCCGCCTGGTCCGGCGGCTACTTCGCCAAGTCGGTCGTGCCGGTCAAGGACATCAACGGCGTCACGGTCCTGGACCACGACGAGCACCGCCGCCCCGGCTCCACCGTCGAGGGTCTCGGCAAGCTCAAGCCCGCCTTCGCCGGCATCGGCGAGCTGGGCGGCTTCGACGCCGTCGCGCTGCAGAAGTACCACTCGGTCGAGAAGATCAACCACGTCCACACCGGCGGCAACTCCTCCGGCATCGTCGACGGCGCCGCGCTGGTGCTCGTCGGCTCCGAGCAGGTCGGCAAGACCTTCGGGCTGACCCCGCGCGCCCGGATCGTGGCCACCGCGTCGATCGGCTCCGAGCCGACGATCATGCTGACCGGCCCCACCCCGGCCACCCAGAAGGTGCTGAAGGCCGCGGGTCTCAAGCCCGAGGACATCGACCTGTGGGAGCTCAACGAGGCGTTCGCCTCCGTCGTGCTCAAGTGGATCAAGGACCTGCACCTCGACGAGGAGAAGGTCAACGTCAACGGCGGCGCGATCGCCATGGGCCACCCGCTCGGCGCCACCGGCGCGATGCTGGTCGGCACCGTGGTCGACGAGCTGGAACGCCGCCAGGCGCGCCGCGCCCTGGTGACCCTGTGCATCGGCGGCGGCATGGGCGTCGCCACCATCATCGAGCGGGTGTGAGGAACCAAATGGCCGAGAGCAAGACCATCCGCTGGGAACAGGACGAAGACGGCATCGTCACCCTGACCCTGGACGACCCGAACCAGTCGGCGAACACGATGAACGCCGACTTCCGCGAGTCACTGGGTGTCACGGTCGACCGCCTGGAGGCCGAGAAGGACTCCATCACCGGCGTCGTCCTCACGTCCGCGAAGAAGACCTTCTTCGCCGGTGGCGACCTGAACGACCTCATCCAGGCCAAGCCCGAGCACGCGGTCGAGCTGACCGAGGGCAGCACCCTGATGAAGGGGCAGATGCGCCGCATCGAGCAGCTCGGCAAGCCGGTCGTCGCGGCGATCAACGGCGCCGCGCTCGGCGGTGGCCTCGAGATCGCGCTGGCGACGCACCACCGCATCGCCGCCGACGTCAAGGGCAGCCAGATCGGCCTGCCCGAGGTGACGCTGGGCCTGCTGCCCGGCGGCGGTGGCGTCGTGCGCACGGTGCGCCTGCTCGGCATCCAGAGCGCGCTGCTGAACGTCCTGCTCCAGGGCCAGCGGCACCGCCCGGCCAAGGCCCTCGAGCTCGGCCTGGTGCACGAGCTCGTCGGCTCGGTCGAGGAGCTCGTTCCCGCCGCGAAGGCGTGGATCAAGGCGAACCCCGAGGGCGGCGTGCAGCCGTGGGACGTCAAGGGCTACAAGATCCCCGGCGGCACCCCGTCGAACCCGAGCTTCGCGGCCAACCTCCCGGCGTTCCCGGCGAACCTGCGCAAGCAGATCAAGGGCGCGAACATGCCGGCGCCGCGGGCGATCCTGGCCGCCGCGATCGAGGGCGCGCAGGTCGACTTCGACACCGCGATCCAGATCGAGACGCGCTACTTCATCCACCTCGCCACCGGCCAGGTCTCGAAGAACATGACGAAGGCGTTCTTCTTCGACCTGCAGACCATCAACTCGGGCGGCTCGCGGCCGGACGGCTTCGAGAAGTACACCGCCAAGAAGGTCGGCGTCATCGGCGCGGGCATGATGGGCGCCGCGATCGCGTACGTCTCGGCGAAGGCCGGGATCGACGTCGTCCTCAAGGACGTCTCGCTGGAGGCGGCCGAGAAGGGCAAGGGCTACGCGGAGAAGCTCGAGCAGAAGGCGCTCTCGCGCGGCAAGACCACGCAGGAGAAGTCGGACGCGCTGCTGGCCAAGATCAAGCCGACCGCCGACCCGGCCGACTTCGCGGGCGTCGACTTCGTCATCGAGGCCGTGTTCGAGAGCGTCGAGCTCAAGCACAAGGTGTTCGGCGAGATCGAGAGCGTCGTCAACGCCGACGCGGTGCTGGGCTCCAACACCTCGACGTTGCCGATCACCACCCTCGCCGAGGGCGTGCAGCGCACCGAGGACTTCATCGGGATCCACTTCTTCTCGCCGGTCGACAAGATGCCGCTGGTCGAGATCATCTGCGGCGAGAAGACGTCCCCGGCGACGCTGGCCAAGGTCTTCGACTACACGCTGCAGATCAAGAAGACCCCGATCGTCGTCAACGACAGCCGCGGCTTCTTCACCTCGCGCGTGATCGGCACGTTCATCAACGAGGCCGTCGCCGCGCTGGGCGAGGGCGTCGAGCCGGCGTCGATCGAGCAGGCCGGTTCGCAGGCCGGCTACCCGGCGCCGCCGCTGCAGCTGATGGACGAGCTGACGCTGACCCTGCCGCGCAAGATCCGCAAGGAAACCCGCGAGGCGATCGAGGCCGCGGGCGGCACGTGGAAGGCGCACGCGTCGGAAGGCGTGATCGACCGGATGGTCGAGGAGTTCGACCGCAAGGGCCGTTCCACGGGCGCGGGCTTCTACGAGTACGACGCGGAGGGCAAGCGCACCGGGCTGTGGCCGGGGCTGCGCGACGCGTTCAAGTCCGGTTCGGCGGAGGTGCCGTTCGAGGACCTCAAGGAGCGGATGCTGTTCGCCGAGGCGCTCGAGACGGTGAAGTGCTTCGACGAGGGCGTGCTGACGTCGGTGGCCGACGCCAACATCGGCTCGATCTTCGGCATCGGCTTCCCGGCGTGGACCGGTGGCGTCATCCAGTACATCAACCAGTACCAGGGTGGCCTGCAGGGCTTCGTCGACCGGGCCCGTGAGCTGGCCGCCCGGTACGGCGACCACTTCGAGCCGCCGGCCTCGCTGGTGGAGAAGGCCGCGAAGGGCGAGATCTACGAATAACGGCTGACGTCCGAAGGCCGCCACCGGAATCCGGTGGCGGCCTTCGGCGTGTCCGGGCTTGCCACGTCACGGCTCCAGCGCGAAGTGCGGCAGCCGGCGGTCCAGCCACCGCGGCAGCCACCACGCCCGCGCCCCGAGCAGGCGCATGATCGCCGGGACGACCAGGCAGCGGATCACCAGTGCGTCCAGCAGCACCGCGACCGCCAGGCCCAGCCCGAACTGGGCCAGCATCCGGGACGGGTCCAGCAGGAACGCGCCGAACACCAGGACCATGATCGCGCCCGCCGCGGTGATCACCGCGCCCGTCGAGGCGAGGCCCTCGCGCACCGCCAGCCGGGCGTTGCCCGTGCGGCGCCACTCCTCGTGCATGCGGGACACCAGGAACACCTCGTAGTCCATCGACAGCCCGAAGACGATCGCGAAGATCATCACCGGCACGAACGCCTCGATCGGGCCCGGCTGGGCGCCGAACCAGCCGTCGCCGAACACCAGCGTCATCACGCCGAGGGAGGCGCCGATGCTCAGCAGGTTCAGCAGTGCCGCCTTGAGCGGGATCAGCACCGAGCGGAACACGACCATCAGCAGCAACGCCGACAACCCGACCACGACCAGCACGAACAGCGGCAGCCGGGCCGCGACGGCGTCCGCGAAGTCGGTCGCGGCCGCCACCGAGCCGCCCACCAGGTAGTGGCCCGGCAGTGTCGGGAGGACGTCGGTCCGCAGCCGCGTCACCAGCTCGGCGGTCGCCGCGTCCTGGGGTGACGTCGTCGGGAAAGCCAGCACGGTCCGGCCCATCGGCGGCAGGACCCGCGCGATGCCCGGCGTGGTTGTCAGCTTCTGCTGCAGCGCACCGGTGTCGCCGTCCTCGGTGACGATCGCGAGCGGGCCGGTGAAGCCCGGGCCGAAACCGTCGGCCAGCCAGTCGTAGGCCTGCCGCGTGGTGGAGCCGGCCGGGTCGGTGCCCGCGTCGGCGAACCCGAGCCGCATCCCCGCGGCCGGAATGGACAGTCCGATGAGGACGATCAGGCCGATCGCCAGCGGGGTCAGCGGACGACGTTGGACGCCGTCGGCGAGCCGCCGCCACGCCCTGCCGTGCTCCCGCCGGAGCGCCTGCCGCCGGATGCCGTGTTCGAGGCGCTTGCCGAACAGCGACAGCAACGCGGGCAGCAGCGTGACGGACGCGAGCATCGTCATCAGGACGGTGAGCGCGACCGACAGCGCCACCCCGCGCAGCCCGCCGAGCCCGAGCGCCAGCAGGCCGAGCAGCGCGATGATCACCGTCGTCCCGGCGAACAGCACCGAGCGGCCCGCCGTGTCGAGTGCCCGCCGGGCGGCCGCGTCGCGGTCGTGGCCGGCCAGGATTTCGCTGCGGTAGCGGGAAAAGATCAGCAGCGCGTAGTCGACGCCGACACCGAACCCGACCAGCATCATCAGAGGCGCGGTATAGCTCGCGATGTCGACGAAGTGCGAGACGACCGTGATCACG
This sequence comes from Amycolatopsis sp. NPDC004169, assembly GCF_040610315.1. NCBI lineage: Bacteria > Bacillati > Actinomycetota > Actinomycetes > Pseudonocardiales > Pseudonocardiaceae > Amycolatopsis > Amycolatopsis sp. NPDC004169. The sequence goes on along the minus strand of NZ_JBEXMD010000015.1, from coordinate 184,478 downwards.
CCCAGCGTGCTGCCGACCGCGAACACCGCGGTGATCACCGGCAGACCGGCGGCGAGCAGCGAACGGAACAGGAAGACGAGGATGACCAGCGCGGCGAGCAGCCCGACGCCTTCCGCGGGACCACCGCCTCCGGAGATCCGCTCGACCGGGTCCCCGGCGAGCGCGACCTCGACGGGCCCGGCCCGCTTCGCGGTGTCGGCGAACTTCACGATGTCGTCGTACGGGAGGTCGGTCGACGCCGCGTCGAAAGTGACGGTGGCATAACCGATCCGCCCGTCGGGGGAGAGCGTCGGCTCGGTCGCCGAACGCACGTGCGGCAGCGACCGGACCTCCCCGAGCATGACGTCGATCGGCGCGCGGTTCGCGGCGAGCCCGCCGTCGGCCTTCAGCACGATCTGCGCGCTCGCGCCGGACTGCGCTGTCCGGTCGAGCAGGTCGACGACCTGCTGCGATTCGGTGCCGGGCAACGAGTTGTCGTCGTGGAACGCGCTGCCGGCCAGCTGCGAGGTGGCCGTGACGCCGATGAGGACCAGTGCCCAGAGCGCGACGGCGAGCCACCGGTGGCGCTGCGCCCAGCCGGCCAGCCGGGCCAGGCCGCCGCCGGTGGTACGAGTGATGGTGTCCATGGTGGACAAGGATTCGCGAGCGGGGCCCTACCGCGCGTCGCGCAGCGGAGGACACCTCGCCTGCTCCCGGCGGTGTCCCCTAAGGCCGGTCCCGTACACCCGGGGGAGTACGGGTCAGGGTGCCAGCCACCGCGGCGTCACCGCGCCGGATTCGTAGGCGAGGACGACGAGCTGCGCCCGGTCGTGCGTGCCGGTCTTGGTCATGATGCGGCTGACGTGCGTCTTCGCCGTCGCCGGGCTGAGGGTGAGCTCGCGGGCGATGTCGTCGTTCGACAGCCCGGCCGCGACCAGGGTCAGCACTTCGCGCTCGCGCTCGGTGAGCCGGTCCAGCGCCGGCGACGGCGCGGGACGCGTGCCGCGCGCGGCGAACTCCGCGATCAGCCGCCGGGTGATCGAGGGCGCCAGCAGCGCGTCGCCGCGGGCGACCACGCGCACGGCGTGGATCAGCTCCGCGGGCTCGGTGTCCTTGACCAGGAACCCGCTCGCGCCCGCCCGCAGCGCGCCGTAGACGTCTTCGTCGAGGTCGAACGTCGTGAGGATGACGACCTTGGTCCGGACGCCCGGGTCTTCGAGGAGGTGCCGGGTGGCGGCGAGGCCGTCGAGCACCGGCATCCGGATGTCCATCAGCACGACGTCGGGGTGGTGGTCGTGCGCCGCCTGCAGCGCCTCGCGCCCGTCGGCGGCCTCGGCCACGACGGTGATGTCGTCCTCGCCGTCCAAAATGGACCGGAAGCCGGCGCGGACGAGCCGCTGGTCGTCGACGAGCAGGACCCGGATCATCGGCCCATCATCGCACCGGCAGCCGGGCCCGCACGCGGTAACCGCCGTCTTCGCGCGGTGCCGCGGTCAGCTCACCGCCGAGCGCCCGCGCGCGTTCGGCCATCCCGCGGATGCCGTTGCCCGCCGGGGCCTCGCCGCCGCGGCCGTCGTCGTCGACCTGCACGGAAAGCTCGTCGGCGCCGTAGCCGAGCCGGACGACGACGGTCTTCGCACCGGCGTGCTTGGCGACGTTCGTCAGCGCCTCCTGGACCACCCGGAACGCGGCGTGCTCGACGTCCGGGGGGAGGTCCCGCGCGACGCCGTCGATCTCGGTGCGCACGGTCAGCCCGGACGCGCCGACCGATTCGGCCAGCTCCGCGACCCGCTGGAGGCTCGGCCCGCCGGCCTGGCGGAGCATGCCGAGCGTCGTGCGCAACTCCTGGAGTGCGGTCTTGCTGGCGTCCTTGATGGCGCCGAGCGCCTCCTCGGCCTGGCCGGGGTCACGCCGGTGCAGCGCGGCGCCGGCCTGGACGTTGATCAGCGCGAGGTGGTGGCCGAGGACGTCGTGCAGCTCGCGGGCGATGCGCAGGCGTTCGTCGGTGGCGCGCGCCCGCGCCTCGGCCTCCTTGGTGCGCTCGGCCTCGGCGCGGTAGTGCGCGACGGCCCCGCCGGCGACCAGCGCGACGAACCAGCCGGTCATCAGGAAGAACGCGAAGTTGTCGACGTGCCGGCCGGTCCGCGAGCTGATTTCCCCGGCGGTGACCCCGGCCATCGCGGCGACGACGAGCAGCGCGGCGCCGCGGATCCGCCCGGCCGCGGCGGCGTTGTAGAGGGCGTAGGCGAAGGCGAGCAGGACGAGGCCGTCGGGATCGGTGAGCGGGTAGTAGACGGCGCAGCAGACGAGCGTGAACGCGGCGACGGCCAGCGGGAAGCGGCGCCGGAAGAAGAGGGCGGCGCAGCCGAGGCCGGTGAGCACCCAGCCGAGAGCGGCGTGGTGCGCGGGCTCGGGACGGTCCCCCAGCACGGCGAAGAGCGAGCCGACGAGCACCGTCACGGTGACCGTGAGCTCCACCGTGAACCGGCGCAACCAGGACATGCAGGGAAGTCTAGGAGAACAGGGCTGCCGGTTTCTGGCTGTGACAAAACCACCACTCGTACGGAAATCCGTCACCCCGTGGGTACAGTGCATGAAGTTGCATGACGCGTACTAAGTACCCACTGGGGGTGTGGTGGTGTCCCGTTCCGGCCGGCCGATCGTCGTGGTGCTCGCTTCGTGCGGGCTCGTCGCGTCGTTCATGCAGACGCTGGTCGTGCCGCTGATCCCCGTCTTCCCGCGGCTGCTGCACGTCCCGGCGGCCGACGCCTCCTGGGTGGTCACCGTGACGCTGCTGGCCGCGTCCGTCATCACGCCGGTCAGCGGGCGGCTGGGCGACCTCTACGGCAAACGGCGGATGATCCTCGTCAGCCTCGGCCTGCTCATCGCCGGCTCGGTCGTGTCCGCGACGACCAGCGCCCTCGGGTTCCAGATCCTCGGGCGCGGGCTGCAGGGCTGCGCGATGGGCGTGATCCCGCTCGGCATCAGCATCATGCGCGACGAACTGCCGCCCGAACGCGTCGGCGGGGCCATCTCGCTGATGAGCGCGACCCTCGGGGTCGGCGGGGCCATCGGGCTGCCGGTCGCGGCCGTGGTCGCCGAGAACGCCGACTGGCACGTGCTCTTCTGGACCGCCGCCGGGCTCGGGCTGGCCTGCGCGCTGCTCATCGTCACCGTGGTGCCCGAATCGCCGCTGCGCACGCCCGCCCCCTTCGACTACTTCGGCGCCTTCGGCCTGGCCGCCGGGCTGCTCTGCCTGCTGCTGCCGGTGGTCAAGGGCGGCACCTGGGGCTGGACCAGCGTCTCGACGCTCGGGCTGGCCGCGGCCGCCGTCGTCGTGCTGCTCGGCTGGGGTGCCTACCAGCTGCGCCGCCGTGATCCGCTGGTCGACCTGCGGGTCTCCGCGCGCCGTCCGGTGCTGTTCACGAACCTCGCGTCGATCATGGTCGGCTTCGCGTTGTACGCCATGGCGCTGTCGTTCCCGCAGCTGCTGCAGGCGCCGGCGTCGACCGGCTACGGGCTGGGCCAGACGATGGTCGAGTCCGGGCTCACGCTGGCCCCGAACGGCCTGGTGATGATGCTGCTCTCGCCGGTTTCCGCGCGGCTCATCGCCCGGTTCGGCCCGCGCCCGACGCTGATCAGCGGCTCGCTGGTGATCGCCGCCGGGTACGGGTTCGCGATCGTGCTGATGGACAACGCGTTCGAGCTGATCACCGCGTCGGTGATCATCGGGGCCGGCGTCGGCATCGCGTACGCGGCGATGCCCGCGCTGATCATGGGCTCGGTGCCGGTCACCGAGACGGCGTCGGCGAACGGCCTGAACTCCCTGATGCGCTCGGTCGGCACGGCGATCTCCAGCGCGGTGATGGCGGCGATGCTGGCCCAGCTGACGATCAGCGTCGGCGGGCTGCCGGTGCCGTCGCTGTTCGGCTTCCGCGCGACGTTCGCGGTGGCCGCGTTCGCCGCGCTGGCCGGCGCCCTGCTCGCGGCGCTGGTCCCGCGGAAGCGGACCGCGCCGGAGCTGGTCGCCGTCTAGTTCTTGCGCGCCACCAGCGCCAGGCCGCCGCACTCGGCGGGGTCGGGCGGCATCTCCGTGGGGTCGTCCGGCCGCCACTCGGGGATGAACACGATGCCCGGGTCGACGATCTCGAAGCCGTCGACCAGCGCGCGGAGCTCGTCGGCCGAGCGCGGCGTCACCGGGTTCGCGCTCTTCCGGTACATCGCGACGGCGCGCGCGGTGTCGTCGCTCTGCTGCTCGTAGGTGGCGGACGACAACGCGAGGTAGCTGCCGGGCGCGAGCGCGTCGCGGTAGGCGGCGATCAGCCCGGCCGGGTTGCGCTCGTCCGGGATGAAGTGCACGAACAGCGCCATCACGACCATCACCGGCTGGTCCAGGTCAAGCATCATCTCGGTGGTGTCGTGCTCGAGGACGTCGTCGGGGAACTCGGCGTCGGCGTGCACCATGGCCGCGTTCTCGTTGTCCTCCAGCACGATCTCGCTGTGCGCGACCGCGACCGGCTCGTTGTCGACGTAGACCACGCGCGCATTGGCGTCGACGGCCTGGGCGACCTCGTGCACGTGCCCGACGGTCGGCATGCCGGAGCCGATGTCGAGGAACTGCCGGATGCCCTGGTCCATCCCGAACCGGATGGCCCGCCGCAGCCACTGGCGGTTGAGCCGCGCCCGCTCGCGCGCGTTCGGCTGCGCGGCCAGCACCTGCTCGGCGAACATCCGGTCGACGGCGTAGTTGAGCTGCCCGCCGAGGATGTAGTCGTACACCCGCGCGGCGTTGGGCTTGTCGAGGTCGATGCCCCGCCGCGCGTACTCGTCTTCGCTCATCCGCCGCTCCCGGAGTCAGGTCTGCCGCGAGGATAGCCGGAGACTCAGTTCTTGCGGGCCACCAGGGCGAGCTGGCTGGCCAGCTCCGGGTGGTCCCCGACCTCGGCCGGATCGTCCGGCCGCCACTGCGGGGTGAACACGATCCCCGGCGGCACGACCTCGAAGCCGTCCAGCAGCGCGCGCAGCTCGTCCGTCGACCGCGGGACGAAGTCCGTGACGCTGTTCCGGTACAGCTCGGCCGCGCGGCGGATCTCCTCGCTCTGCCCTTCCAGCGTGCCCGAGGACAACGCCAGGTAACTGCCGGGGACGAGCGCGTCGCGGTAGGCCGCGATCATCCCGGCCGGGTTGCGCGCGTCCGGGACGAAGTGGATGAACGCCGCCATGATCACCATCACCGGCTCGGTGAAGTCCAGCAGCCGCCTGGTCGTCGGGTGCTCGAGGACGTCGGCCGGCACCTCCGCGTCGGCCTGCACCATCTCCGCGTTGTCGTTGTCCTGCAGCACGATCTCGCTGTGGGCGACGGCGATCGGCTCGTGGTCGACGTAGACCACCCGGCACGCCGGGTCGATCGACTGGACGATCTCGTGCACGTGCCCCACGGTCGGCATGCCCGAGCCGATGTCCAGGAACTGCCGGATCCCCCGCGAAGCGCCGAAGCGCACGGCGCGGCGCAGCCACCGCCGGTTGAGCAGGGCCACCTCCCGGAACTCCGGGTGCATCCGGAGGATCCGCTCGGCGAACTCCCGGTCGATCGCGTAGTTGAGCTTGCCGCCGATGAAGTAGTCGTAGACGCGAGCCGCGTTCGGCTTGTCGACGTCGATGTCGCGGATCGCGTGCTCCTCGGTCATCAGCGCTCCTTGCGGGCCACCAGCGCGAGACCGCCCGACTGCTCCGGCGGGTCTTCGAGCGGTCCGTCCGGACGCCATTCCGGGGTGAACACGATGCCCGGCGGCAGGATTTCGAAGCCCTTGACCAGCGCGCGCAGTTCGTCGGGTGACCGCAGCGTCAGGGGCGTGCCGCTCTTCTCGTACAGCGCCACCGACCGCTGGGACTCCTCGCCCTGCCCCTCCCACGTGCCCGAAGACAACGCGAGGTGACTGCCCGGCGCGAGGACGTCGCGGTAGGTGCCGATCAGCCCGGCCGGGTTCCGCGAGTCCGGGATGAAGTGCACGAACGCGGCCATGATCACCATCACCGGCTCGCCGAAGTCCAGCAGTTCCCTGGTGACCGGGTGCTCCAGCACCTCGTCCGGGTACTCGGCGTCGGCCTGGACCATGGCCGCGTTCTCGTTGCCCTCCAGCACGATCTCGCTGTGCGCGACCGCGATCGGCTCGTTGTCGACGTACACCACCCGCGACGCCGGGTCGATCGACTGGACGACTTCGTGCACGTGACCGACCGTGGGCATGCCCGAGCCGATGTCGAGGAACTGCCGGATGCCCTGCTCGGCGCCGAACCGCACGGCCCGGCGCAGCCACGCCCGGTTCGTCAGCGCCATGTGCTGGGCGTTCGGCAGCACCCCCAGGATCCGGTCGGCGAACACCCGGTCGACGGCGTAGTTGAGCTTGCCGCCGATCATGTAGTCGTACACGCGCGCGGCGTTCGGTCTGTCGAGGTCGATGCCCCGCTTCGCGTGTTCGTCTTCGCTCATCCGCCGCTCCCGGGTCGAGGGTGTGCGGGGAGGATAGTCCGGTTCACAGCAGCGGCGGCACCGCCGCGTCGATGAGGTGCGGACCCGGTTCCGCGAAGGCCCGCTGGAGCTGCTCGGCGAGCTCTTCGGCGGTCGTCGCGCGCGACGCGGGTACGCCCATGCCCTCCGCGATCTTCACGAAGTCCATGTCGGGCCGGGAAAGATCGAGCAGGTCGTTCGCCTTCGGGCCGCCCGAGGCCGCCCCGACGCGCTGCAGTTCCAGCCGCAGGATCGCGTACGCGCGGTTGTTGAGCACCACCGTCGTGACGTTCAGGTTCTCCCGGGCCTGCGTCCAGAGCGCCGAAATCGTGTACAGCGCGCTGCCGTCGGACTGCAGGTTGAGCACCGGCCGGTCCGGCGCCGCGACGGCCGCGCCGGTCGCCACCGGCATGCCGTAGCCGATCGCGCCGCCGGTCAGCGTCAGGACGTCGTGCCGCGGCGCGCCGGCCGTCGCCATCGGCAGCATCAGGCCGGAGGTGTTGGCCTCGTCGGCGATGATCGCGTTGTCCGGCAGCAGCGCCCCGATCACCTCGACCCAGTTCTGCGGGGTCAGCGGCCCGCTCGGCAGTGCCGGCCGCGATTCCGGCGCCGGCACGGGCTCGGTGTCCGCGGCGACCAGCTCGGCGACCTCGTTCAACGCACGCGTGACGTCTTGCCCGACCGACGCCAGCGTGTGCACCTTGGCGCCTTCGGGCACCAGGTCGCTCGCCTTGCCCGGGTAGGCGAAGAACGACACCGGCGCCTTCGTGCCCGCGACGACGACGTGCTTGATCCCGTCGAGCTGGTAGGCGACCTGCTCGGCGAGGTAGCCGAGCCGCTCGATGGCCGGCAGCCCGGCACCGCGCTCCAGCCGCGCCGGGAACGTCTCGACGAACACCTTCGCGCCGGTCGCGGCGCCGATCCGGCTCGCGGCACGCAGCCCTTCTTCGCGGCACGCGCGGCCGCCGATGAGCAGGGCGACCGGCTCCCCGGTGCCGAACACCGCGGCGACGTCCTTGACGGTCGTCGCGTCCACGGCCTGCGGCACGCGCGGCGGGATCGGCGCGCAGGTCTCGCCGCCTTCGCCCCACGAAGCGTCGGCGGGCAGGATCAGCGTGGCGACGCGACCGGGCGCGTCCTGTGCGGCGGCGACCGCGGCCGCGGCGTCGGCCCCGACGTCCTTCGTGTGCTCCGAGCGGCGCACCCAGCCTTCCAGCGAGCCCGCGACGGCCTCGATGTCCGACTCCAGCGGCGCGTCGTACTGCTTGTGGTAGGTCGCGTGGTCGCCGACGACGTTGACGATCGGCGTGTTCGCGCGCCGCGCGTTGTGCAGGTTCGCCAGGCCGTTGCCCAGGCCGGGGCCGAGGTGCAGCAGCGTCGCGGCGGGCTTGTCCGCGATCCGCGCGTACCCGTCGGCCGCGCCGGTGACGACGCCTTCGAAGAGCGCCAGCACGCCCCGCATCTCGGGGACGGAATCGAGCGCGGCGACGAAGTGCATCTCCGACGTGCCGGGGTTGGCGAAGCACACCTCGACACCGGCGTCGACCAGCGTGCGGATCAGGGACTGGGCGCCGTTCTGCTCACTCATGCGCACACCTCGCTGACGCTCGGTGCGGCCTGAGCGGCAAACGCTGTGTTGAATGATTCGTTCGCAGGCTCACTCATGCGGTTCCTTCTGGGAAGAGAACGCCGGGGTTGAGGATCCCGGCGGGGTCGAAGCTCTGCTTGATCCGGCGCATCAGCTCGATCTTCGCCGGGTCTTCGAGTTCGGCGTGGTAGTGCGCCTTGGTGCGGCCGAGGCCGTGCTCGCCGGAGATCGCGCCGCCGAGCTCCATGGCGTAGGCGAAGATCTCGGTGAGCAGCTGCTTCCGCTTGGCGTCGTCCTTGCAGAAGATGCCTAGGTGGACGTTGCCGTCGCCGGCGTGCCCGCAGCCGAGCGCGCCGCCGCCGGCGGCCATCGCCAGTTCGCGGGCCTTGCCGATGAACTGCGGCATCGCCGTTCGCGGCACGACGACGTCGATCACGTCGTCGGCGCCGGCCGCCTTCGCGGTCCAGAAGGCCTTTTCGCGGGCTTCGATGAGCTTGCGGGCGGCGGGGCCTTCGAGGACGTAGACGTCGGTGGCGCCCAGCTCGCCGAGCAGCTCGCCGACGGTTTCGACGTCCTCCTCGAGGCGGCCGGCCTCGCGGTTTTCCAGCGCCACCACGAGGTACGCCTCGCTGGTCTCGCGGATCTTGTCCGGGACGCCCAGTTCGAGCTTCTCGTTGTAGACGATGGCCGCCATGGTCAGGTTGTCGATGTACTCGAGGATGTGCGGCGCGAGCCCGCTGGAGAGCACCTCCGGCACCGCGGCCATCACCTGGCCGAAGTTGCCGAAGGGAGCGAGCACCGTGGCGCCGTGAGCCAGCCGCGGGTGCAGCTTGACGGTGATCTCGGTGGCCAGCGCGAGCGTGCCCTCGGAGCCGATGATCAGCTGCGTGAGGTCGTAGCCGGTGGAGATCTTCGACGTCTTGCCGCCGGTCCGGATGATCTCGCCGGTCGGCAGCACGGCCTGCAGGCCGAGCACGTTGTTGCGGGTGACGCCGTACTTGACCGCCCGCATCCCGCCGGCGTTGGTCCCGACGTTCCCGCCGACGCTCGCGCTGAGCTCGCCGGGGTAGACGGTGTAGCCGAGCCCGGCTTCGGCGGTCTTCGCGTCGAGTTCCGCGAGGGTGACGCCGGGCTGGACGACGGCGACGTGGTTCCCGGTGTCGACTTCGAGCACCGCGTTCATCCGCTCGAAGGAGATCAGCAGGCCGTCCGCCTGCGGCCGGGCCGCTCCGGACAGCCCGCTGCCGGAGCCGCGGGCGGTCACGGGGACGTTGTGCTCCGAAGCGGCCTTCAGCAGCTCCGCGACTTCTTCGGCCGTTGCCGGCTTCGCGACGTACGCGGGCTTCTGCGGCTCCGCCGTCAGCGCTTCATCGTGCGCGTAGTCCTCCGAGATCGCCTCGCCCGTGAGCAGGTATCTCTCTCCGACGATCTCCGCCAGGCGTGTTGCCACGTCGCCCATCGGCCGTTTCTCCTCCGCGCCGTCGCTGTGGTTACCGCAGCGTAGTACGTACCGGCGGTACGCCGCCATGAAGGATTTTCATGTTCGTGCGCGGAGGAGTCGAGCCGGTCAATCCGCCTTGTTCAGGGCGTCCTGGAGCAGGGTCAGCGCCTGCCTGGCGACGACGTTGAACAGGCCCATGGTCGTGTCGGGCCGGGCGAACACCACCAGCAGGACCGGGCCCTGGACGGGGAAGACGCAGACGTGGCCGAGCGAGCCCTGGAACATCGCACCACGGGCCTCGCCGAGGCCGGCCTGCCCGATGAACCTCGCCGCCAGCCCGACCGCGGCGGCGGACATGGCCGCCACGCTGTCGTCTTCGATGTCCCGGGTGTCGCTGGCCAGCAGCAGGCCGTCCCGGCTGGCCACCAGCAGGCCGGTGATGTTGGCCCGGTCGACCTGGTCGCGGATCCGGTCGAGGGCCTCGGCCGTCGCCTTCGCTTCGGGGTGGGCTTCCCGGAGGACCTGCCCGGCCGGGAAGGCGCGGGCCGCGCCCTGGGTGCGCATCGGCAGCGGCAGGGGGGTGCCGGGGAGTTCGGCCGGCATCCCGGTCACACGACCAGCTCGGTTTCGATGTTCTTGAGGTAGTGCCGGGCCAGCGCGAGGTTGGCCCGCTCGCGGTCCAGGACGAGGTAGAGGAACAGCGAGGAGCCGTGCTTGCCCGGCTGCAGCAGGCGGATCAGGTGGTACTGGCGGTGCAGGGTGATGAGGATGTCCTCGATCTCGTCGTTGAGCCGCAGTGCGGAGATCACCCGGAGCTTGGAGCGGATGACTTCGGTGTTGCCGGCCGCCGCGGTCTCCAGGTCGAGCCAGTCGCCGCCACCCAGCGTGCCGAGGGCCATCCCGCTTTCGTAGTCGACCAGGGCGGCACCGACCGCGCCGGTGATAGAAAGCGCTTCCTTCAAGGCTGTTTCGATGTTCATGGGGCTGTCTTCTCCCTTGTCCCGACGCCTTGACGTGCCGACCCGGTGGCCAGGTGCGATCACCCTAGAGTTGCCTGAGGCGTCAGCATATCCCCAAACGGAGTAATCAAATGGCTCCGACGGCCCTATAGGATTACGCAGAGTGCAACTTGCAGATTTAGCTCAGGCTAAATCTCTGGTGGGTGACACGTGCGGCGGCGAAGCTTCCCGTCATGACCTCGACGTACACCTTCGAAGATGATCTTTCCGTGCAGCGCCTGGGTTTCGGTGCCATGCGGCTGACCGAGTGGGACCACGTGAAGGACGGCGCCAAAGTGGTCGCGCGCCGCGCGGCCGAGCTCGGCGTCACCTTCTTCGACACCGCTGACGCCTACGACCTGGGCCTGAACGAAGAGCTGCTCGCCGACGCCCTTCACCCGTACCGGGGACTGCTCATCGCGACGAAGTGCGGGCACGCGCGGCCGAGCCGCGGCGAGTGGGTCCCGCTCGGCCGGCCGGAATACCTGCGGCAGCAGGCGGAACTGTCGTTGCGACGGCTGCGCGTCGACCGCCTCGAACTGCTGCAGCTGCACCGGATCGACCCGCAGGTGCCGCTCGCCGACCAGATCGGCGCGCTCGCCCGGCTGCGGGACGAGGGCAAGGTCGCCCGGATCGGACTGTCCGAAGTGACCGTGGCGCAGCTGGCCGAAGCGCGGGCCATCGCGCCGATCGCGAGCGTGCAGAACCGCTACAACCTGACCGATCGCGCGTCCGACGACGTGCTCGGCTACTGCGAGCGCGAAGGGATCGCGTTCGTCCCGTGGCTCCCGATCGCCAACGGTGGCCACGCCACGGCTGGCGGCGTGCTCGCCAAGGTCGCGGCCGACGTCGGCGCGACACCCGCCCAGGTGTCCCTCGCCTGGTTGCTGCGCCGTTCACCGGTGGTGATCCCGATTCCGGGCACTTCGTCGATCGCGCATTTGGAAGAAAACTGCGCGGCCGCGGAAATCGGGCTTTCGGACGCCGAATTCGAACGGCTGTCCGCGCTCGGGTGAAGCGGCCCGGCCGCGGATTTCCCCGCGGCCGGGCTCCGGATTCCGGTCAGACCAGCCAACCGAGGAAGTGGGCCAGGTGCGCCAGCGCGCCGGTCAGGATGTCGTGGCAGTAGTGGGCGTGCTGCGCGAACGTCTGCATGGAATGGCTCCTCTTCGAACTGAAATGTGATTCCCTGGAGTGCGCCTCGCGAGGTGCCGCCGAAGATTTTCACCGTGCTGGCAAGTTGTCAAAAAGCCGATTCCCGCCGACGCCGGTGGCGCGGAATCTTCCCATGCTAAACGCGTAATCCCTTCGTGTTTTCCTGCGGGGTGCCCTGTTCGGGCGTCCACCACTGTGTGTAGCAGTCGACGGAATCGTGACTGTCGGTGATAGTTCGCTTGATCCGCCACCCTGGGCAGGCGGGTAACTCGATCTGGTGATCACCTGACACGAAAGGTGAAGTCGCCGATGATCACTCGTTCGGGTGGCAGGACCACGTGAAACGCCGACGCCGGGTGCGGTGGCGCACCCGGCGTCGGCGTTGGGGGAAAAGGGAATCAAGCGCGGGCGAAGGAGAGCGTCTCGCCTTCGACGCCCCGCAGCCACAGGTCCTGCGCGGCCGCCGCCATCTCGGCCAGGCCCTCCTCGATCGTGGCGAACACGTTGCCGGGCACCCAGCCCGCGTCGCCGTTGATCAGCAGGTTGTTGCGGCCGTAGAAGATCGCCAGATCGGTCGCGCCCTGGTCGCTGTGCGCTTCGCTGCCTTCGTCGTAGCCGTACGCCGGGTTGCCGATCTCCCAGGCCTCGAAGCCGAAGTAGACGACGTCACCCGGAATCGGCGTGATCGTCGGGTTCTCCCGCCCCGGCTTGGGCTCGGCGAACGGCGGCACGAGCGTGTAGACCTCGTTGCGCGCGTACTTCGCGTGGTAGGCGGATCCGCTCTGCGGCAAGGCGTCCCAGACCGCCCTGCACGTCCGCGGGGCCTCCTCGTCCAGCAGCCGGGCCCGGCAGGAGACACCGCGCTTGTCGAGGGTGATCGTGATGTACCGGGCCATGCTCAGCTCCCCGTGACCGAAGCGACGACGTCTCCCCAGATCCGCAGCGCGTCGTCCACCTGCTCGGCGGAGACGACCAGCGGCGGCACCATCCGGACGACGTTCATGTACGGCCCGCAGGTGAGCAGCAGCAGCCCGTTCTTCGCCGCGGCCTGCTGGGCGGCCTGCGCGGTGGCGGTGTCCGGCTCGCCGTCGGCGGTGGTGAACTCCGAGCCCACCAGCAGCCCGAGGCCGCGCACCTCACCGATGGACGGCGTCTTGTCCGCGATCACCCGCGCGCCTTCGAGCAGCTGGCGGCCGCGCTCGGCGGCGTTCTCCACCAGGTTCTCCTGCTCGATGACCTCGAGTGTCGCGATCGCCGCGGCGCACGAAACGGCGTTGCCGCCGTACGTCCCGCCCTGCGACCCCGGGAACGCCTTCGCCATCAGCTCCTGCGAAGCGGCGATGCCGGACAGGGGAAAGCCGCTCGCCAGGCCCTTGGCGATGAGGACGATGTCGGGCGAGACGTCGAAGTGGTCGTGGCCCCAGAACTTCCCGGTGCGGCCGAACCCGGTCTGGATCTCGTCGACGACGAGCAGGATGCCGTGCCGGTCGGCGCGTTCGCGCAGGCCCGCCATGAATTCCGTGTTCGCCGGGACGTACCCGCCTTCGCCGAGCACCGGCTCGACGAAGATCGCGGCGGTCTCGTTCGGCGCGCTGACCGTCTGGAAGAGGTAGTCCAGCTCCCGCAGCGCGAACTTCGTCGCGGTCTGCTCGTCCCAGCCGTAGTGGTAGGCGTAGGGGAACGGCGCCACGTGCACGCCCGCCATCAGCGGCCCGATGCCCGCGCTGAACCGCGTGCCCGACGTCGTCATGGACGCGGCGGCGACGGTCCGGCCGTGGAAGCCGCCCTGGAAGACGATGACGTTCGGGCGCTTCGTCGCCTGCCGCGAAAGCCGCAACGCCGCCTCGACGGCTTCGCTGCCCGAGTTCGCGTAGAAGAGGGAGTCGAGCCCGCTCGGCAGGACACCGCCGAGGCGCTCGGTCAGCTCGAGGAGCGGCTTGTGCATGACCGTCGTGTACTGGCCGTGGACGAGCTTGCCGATCTGCTCCTGAGCGGCCCGCACGACGTGGGGGTGGCAGTGCCCGGTGCTCGTGACGCCGATGCCGGCGGTGAAGTCCAGGTGGCGTCGGCCGTCGACGTCGTAGAGGTAAGCCCCTTCCCCGTGGTCGACCACGACGGGCGTTGCCTGCTTGAGCAGCGGAGAGAGCTGGGCCACAGCGTGCTCCTCGGTCGGTTCGAGCGGGTTGTCGATTGTTGACAATATCCATAGCATGGCTCTCGGGACAACACGTGAGGAGCAGGTCGGCATGAGCGCGAGCACCGAGACCGGCGTCGTCGAAGCGGTCGGCAAGGAACTGTTCATCGGCGGCAAGTGGGTGGCCGCCCAGGACGGGAAGACGTTCCCGGTGGTCGACCCGGCCACCGGCAAGGAGCTCTGCCACGTCGCCGACGCGTCGCCGTCGGACGGCGTCGCGGCACTGGACGCCGCGGTCGCCGCGCAGGCCGATTTCGCGAAGATGGCGCCCCGCGAACGCGGCGAGATCCTGCGTCGTGCCTACGAACTGCTGATGCGGCGCCAGGAGGAACTGGCGCTGCTGATGACCCTGGAGATGGGCAAGCCGCTCGCCGAGTCGAAGGGCGAGATCGCCTACGCCGCCGAGTTCTTCCGCTGGTTCGCCGAGGAAGCCGTCCGCATCGACGGCGGCTACGCGACCGCCCCGAACGGTGCCGGCCGGTTCCTCATCACCAAGCAGCCGGTCGGCCCGACGCTGCTGATCACGCCGTGGAACTTCCCGATGGCGATGGGGACGCGCAAGATCGGCCCGGCGATCGCCGCGGGCTGCACGTCGGTGATCAAGCCCGCCGCGCAGACGCCGCTGTCGATGCTCGCGCTGGCCGGCGTCCTCGCCGAGGCGGGCCTGCCCGAAGGCGTGCTGAACGTGGTCACGACCACCGACTCCGGCGGCGTGATGGAGCCGCTGATCCGCGACGGCCGCGCCCGCAAGCTGTCGTTCACCGGCTCGACCGGGGTCGGCCGCAAGCTGCTGGAGCAGTGCGCCGACAAGGTCCTGCGGACGTCGATGGAGCTGGGCGGCAACGCGCCCTTCCTGGTCTTCGAAGACGCGGACCTGGACGCCGCCATCGACGGCGCGATGCAGGCGAAGATGCGCAACATCGGCGAAGCGTGCACCGCGGCGAACCGGTTCTACGTGCAGCGCGGTGTCGTCGACGAGTTCGCGCGGCGGCTGACCGAGCGCATGCAGGCCCTGCCGATGGGCCGCGGCACCGAGAAGGACGTCGTGGTCGGCCCGCTGATCGACGAGAAGGCCGTCGAGAAGGTGACCGAGCTGGTCAAGGACGCCACCGAGCGCGGTGCTCGCATCCTCACGGGCGGTTCGGAGGTCGACGGGCCGGGGCACTTCTACCCGGCCACCGTGCTCACCGACGTCCCGCAGGAGGCGCGGCTGACGCACGAGGAGATCTTCGGGCCGGTCGCCCCGATCACGCCGTTCGACACCGAGGAAGAGGCGGTGGCCAAGGCGAACGACACCGAGTTCGGGCTGGTTTCCTACGTCTTCACCAGCGACCTCAAGCGCGCGCTGCGGGTCTCGGAAGCGCTGGAGGCCGGGATGATCGGGCTCAACCAGGGGATCGTGTCGAACCCGGCGGCGCCGTTCGGCGGGATCAAGCAGTCCGGGCTCGGCCGTGAGGGCGGCTCGGCCGGCATCGACGAGTTCCTGGAGACCAAGTACATCGCGGTGGCCCTGTGACGGCGTACCGCATCGCGAGCATCCCGGGCGACGGGATCGGCGTGGACGTCACGGTCGAGGCCCGCAAAGTCCTCGGCCGTTCTTCCGAGCTGTTCGGGTTTTCGCTGGAGTGGACGGAGTTCGACTGGAGCTGCGAGCGGTACGCCAGGGTCGGCGCGATGATGCCGGAGGACGGGGTCGCGCAGCTCTCGGCGTTCGACGGGATCCTGCTCGGCGCGGTCGGCTTCCCCGGCGTCCCGGACCACGTTTCCCTGTGGGGCCTGCTGATCCCGCTGCGGCGCGCGTTCCAGCAGTACGTCAACCTGCGCCCGGTGCGGCTGCTGCCGGGTACGGCGTCGGTGCTGGCCGGGCGGAAGGCCGAGGAGCTGGAGCTGGTCATCGTCCGGGAGAACTCCGAGGGGGAGTACTCGGCGATCGGCGGCCGGCACAACGCCGGCCGTCCGGACGAATTCGTCCTGCAGGAGTCGGTTTTCACGCGGGTCGGCGTCACGCGGATCATCCGGTACGCGTTCGAACTGGCCCGGACGCGGTCCCTGCGCGTCTGCTCGGCGACGAAGTCGAACGGCCTGATCCACTCGATGCCGTTCTGGGACGAGATCTTCGCCGAGGTCGCGGCGGAGTTCCCGGACGTGCACAGTGAACAGATGCACGTCGATGCGCTGGCCGCGCGGATGGTGCAGGCGCCGGACCGGCTCGACGTCGTGGTGGCGTCGAACCTCTTCGGCGACATCCTGAGCGATCTCGCGGCCGCCATCACCGGCGGGCTGGGCATGGCGCCGTCCGGAAACATCAACCCATCAGGTGAACATCCGTCGATGTTCGAGGCGGTCCACGGGAGTGCTCCGGACATCGCCGGGCAGGGGATCGCCAACCCGGTGGCGCAGATCCTGGCGGCCGCGATGCTGGTCGAACACCTGGGTGAAACCGTTGCGGCACAAGCGATCCGCGCCGCGGTGGACCGGGTGCTCGACGAGGGCCGCGTGCGCACGCCCGACCTCGGCGGCACGGATACCACAGAACGGCTCGGCACGGCGGTGGCCGAAGCGCTGGGCTGAGTTTTTGTCGGTGCCCTCCGGCACGGTGGTTCCCGAGCCCACCGAGGGGGAGGAAGACACCGATGTGCTTCGAGTGCGAGAACCGGGACAGACCCGGGTACCTGGAACGGCTTCGCCGCGGCATCGCCGGCCGGGGCTGGCTGGTGCAGGGCGTGGAGGGAGCCGGGCCGTACCCGCCGTGGGCCTACACGATCGGCCTGAGCGGGTACGGCCGTCCGGAACTGGTCGTGACGGGCCTGCCGCTGCTCGCGGCCGGCACCCTGCTGAACGAGCTGGCCGCCCACGCCCTGCACGGCCCGCCCCCGTCGGCGGGCGACCACCTCCCGCTGGTCGACGGCCGGCTCATCGAGGTCGTCGAGCTCGCCGAGCCCTCGGCCCACCTGGTCTTCGCGGTGGCGCTGTACGGCCCGGAAATCCGCGCGCTGCAACTGGTCCACGCGGACGCCGAGGGCCGCTTCCCCTGGTCACCCGACTACCGCGACGGCCAAGCGGGCCAGCCGGTCCTGGGACCCCGCCATGCCCACTGACCCCGCAATGCCCCTCCAGACACGCAAGATGCCCGCCCAATCACACGAGATGCCCGCCCAATCACGCGAGTTCCGCCTTCAAACACGCGAGTCTCGTCCCGGATCACGCGACTTCCGGCCCGGATCACGCGGTTTCCTTGGCCCGCAACGCGTGTCGTCCACCCAGGTACGCGTGTCGTCCGTCCAGGTACGAGAGTCGACCCTCCAGGTACGCCAGTCGACCCTCCAGGTACGTCGGCCGACCCTGCAGGTACGCGTGTCGACTCTCCGAACACGCGAGTGGAGTTGCCCCGTGGGGCCGGACACCTTGATTCCAGACAGTGGTCTGGAGGGAGGATGTCCTGGTGTCTCGCAGGTCGAAGTATCCGGAGCAGTTCCGTCGTGACGCGGTCGAGCTGGTCAACTCGAGTGACCGGCCGTTGCGGCAGGTCGCCCGCGAACTCGGGGTCAACCACGAGACGCTGCGCTCGTGGGTGAACACCGCCAAGCAGGCCGCCGAGGCCGGGCCGCCGGCAGAGGACCCGGCGGTAACCGATGAGGTGGCGCGGTTGCGGAAGCAGGTCGCTGAGCTGCAGAAAGAGAAGGAGATCCTGCGGAAAGCGGTCGCCTATTTTGCGCGCGAGATGGATCGATGATCTACCGCTACCGGTTCATCTCCGAACACCGCGCCACCTATGGCGTCAAGCGGTTGTGCCAGGTCCTCGGGCTGCGGCGGCAAGGCTTCCACGAGTGGATCGCCGCCGAAGTCACCCGAGCCGGGCGAGCTCAGGCTGAGCAAGAGCTGCTCAGGCTGATCACCGAGATCCACGCCGAGCACCGGGGCGCCTACGGGGTGCCGCGGGTGACCGCGGAGCTGCACCGCCGGGGTCACCTGGTGAATCACAAGCGGGTGGAGCTGCTGATGCGCGAACACGGCCTGGCCGGGATCACCCGCCGCAAACGCCGCACCTTGACCCGGCCCGCGGCCGGCCCGACCCCACCGGTGGCCGATCTGATCCGCCGGAACTTCACCGCCCTCGCGCCCGGCACCCGGTTCGTTGGGGACATCACCTGCCTGCCCACCTTCGAGGGCTGGCTCTACCTGGCCACCGTCATCGACCTGCACACCCGCGAAATCGTCGGCCACGCCATGGCTGAGCATATGCGCACCACCCTGGTCTGCGACGCGATCGACCTCGCGACTGCCTGCGGCCTCATCCAGCTCGATGCGGTGTTTCACTCCGACCGCGGCGTCCAGTACACCTCCGGCCAGTTCCGGGCCGCGCTGGCCGAGCACCGGATCCGGCCGTCGGTCGGGCGCGTCGGATCGTGCTACGACAACGCCGTCGCCGAAGCCTTCTTCGCCACGTTGAAGACCGAGATCGGCACCACGATCTGGCCCACCAGAGCAGCAGCCCGCCAGGACGTGTTCACCTGGCTGCGCTACTACAACCACAACCGACTGCACTCCACCAACGGCCAGAACACCCCAGCCGAAACCCGAACCAACCACTACGCTCAAGCCTCAGCTGCCTGAAAACCCCGTGTCCGCCCCACCGGGGCAACTCCACGAGTCGACCGCTCAATCACGCGTGTCGGCCCTTCGATCACGCGTTCCCCGGCACCGGTGGCGCTTGACCGTCCCGCAGGCTCGTGCCCGGCGCGAGCCGCTGCACCGCGTCCTCCATGTGGGCCTCGAGCAGCGTCAGCGCCGTCTCCTCGTCGCCGTCGCGCAGGGCCTGGATCAGCTTCGTGTGCTCCTCCACGCGTTCCTCGACCCGCTGGTACGTGCTCTGCAGCGCCGTCAGGCACATCCGCGTCTCGATCAGCAGCGTCCGGGCCATCCGCACCAGCCGCTTGCTGCCCGAGGCGTTGATGAGCGCCTCGTGGAACTTCAGGTCCGCGGTGGACAACGCGGTGGGGTCGTCCTCGCTCGCCGCGGTCGCCATCTCGGCGACAGTCTGTTCGAGCACGTCCGCGATCCGGTCGCGGTCGCCGCCGCGCAGGGCGCGCACCATGGCGGCCCGCTCGATCGCCGATCTGGCCGCGTAGATGTCGTAGACGTCGCCCGGCTCGAGGTCGATCACGAACAGCCCGCGGTGCCGTTCGCTGCGCAGCAGTCCTTCGGACACCAGGTGCTGCATGGCTTCCCGGAGCGGCCCCCGTGACACCTGGAACCGCGCGGCCAGCTCGGTCTCGCCGAGCTGGGTGCCGGGCGGGAGCGCGCCCGTCATGATCGCGTCACGCAGCTGGCGCGCGATGACGGCGGCCGTCGACTCGCGGCTCACCGGTTCGATCTCGGGCAGCATGCCCGGTGGCAGGGCCATCTCAGGCGCTCCCGTCCGGCAGGTGCCGGAAGAGCGCGCCGAGCGAGCGGACGAGCCGGTGCTGGCCGGTCAGGCGCAGGCCCTCCCAGACCGTCACCTGGTTGGCGGTCAGCACGGGCTTGCCGAGCGCGGCCTCCACGGCGTTGATCTCGCCGAGCGTGCGCATGGCGGTGTCCGGCACGAGCACCGCCTCGGCGTCCGGGTGGTCGTGGCTCACGGCGAGCTCGATGACGGCCTCGGAGCTCATCGCGCCGACTTCGGCGGCCGTGATGATGTCCGCGCTGGCCATCGAGACGACCTCGATGCCGCCGGCCCGGAGGAAGTCGACGAACAGCCGGGCGATGTCGTCCGGGTAGCTCGCGGCGACGGCGACCCGCCGGACGCCCAGCGCACGCGCCGCGTGCACGAACGCGAAGGAGGTGCTGGAGGCCGGGACCCCGGCGACCGCGGCGAGGCGGTCGGCCTGGTCGCGGGCGCCGTCCCAGCCGTAGACGAAGCTGCCGCTGGTGCACGCCCAGATGACCGCGGCGGGCTCGTGCTTGGCGAGGAGGGCGGCGCCGTCGGCGAGGCGGGCTTCGCTGCCGAGGTCCAGCAGCTCGGCCACCGCGTGCTTGTCGGTGCCGTAGATGTGCTCGACCGCCAGCCGGATGTCGCCCTCGTCGACGGCCGTGCCGCCGAGCAGCTGCTCGGCCAGCGGGTAGTCGTCTTCGGCCGCGTGGTCGGGGTAGATGAAACCGATGGTGGTCACGGAACCTCCGGAGGGGACGCAAATTGTCGACAATCCTAGAGGGGAGGTCAAGGAAAACCCTTCACGACACGTCACGGAGCCACCTTCCGGGTCCGACGATGGGGAGGTGCATCCGGCGCAGGCACGCCCACATGGTCAGCTGGTTGGCGGTGAGCACCGGTTTGCCGAGCGCGGTTTCGAGCGGTTCGATCAGGTCGTAGGTGGGGAGGTTGGTGCAGCTGACGAAGATCGCTTCGGCGTCGCCGTGGTCGGCGGCGAGGATCCGCTCGGCGATGGTGCGGTAGCTGACCTTCCAGATGCCGCCGCCCAGGCCGAGGTGGTCGCTGGCCACCGTGGTCACGTCCAGCTCGGCGAGGAAATCGTGCAAGGCGCGGGTCAGGTCGGCGTCGTACGGCGTGAGCACCGAGACGCGGTGGAGGTCGAGCTGGTGCAGCACTTCGGCGAGCGCGCCCGAGGTGGTGACGGCGTCCGGCGCGCCGGCGTCGCAGATCGCCTTGGTCAGCGAGCGCTCGTAGTCGACGCCGTTGACGAAGCTGCCCGACGTGCAGAGGTAGGCGACGACCTCGGGCTCGACGTGCAGCACGTCCCGGGTGGCGCTGGCCAGGTGGTGGCTGTCGCTGACCAGGCGGGCCATCTCCATGCTGACCGGCACGGGCTCGTACGGCGTGCGGGCGAGGTGGAGGGACACCTCCATCGGCACCCAGCGCCAGAGCTCGCGCTCCAGCGCGAGGTCGAAGGGGGCGATGACACCGATGCCCCGCTGGGCCAGCGGGCCGTCGAACGCCAGGAAGTCGAAATCCAAGGCTCAGCCTCCGGAATACGTCTGTGCTTGACAGTCCGGTGCTCCGGGGGTCGTTCCTCGGATTGTTGACAATCATACGAGTGACTTTTACCGTGTCAACGTGATCGCCTCGGAACACCGGGAACGCCCCGTCCTGGCAGTGCTCTGCGGCGAGTCCCGCCCACCGGACATGCGTGCTGTCGAATCCGGGGCGGTCGTGCGTTACACGGACGCGGCGGGCCTCGCCGAAGCGCTGTCCGGAGCGGATGCCCTCTTCGTCTACGACTTCCTGTCGACGGCCGTGCCCCAAGCGTGGCACGCAGCCGACCGGCTGCGCTGGCTGCACATCGCCAGCGCGGGCGTCGACCCCGTGCTGTTCCCCGGGCTGCGCGAGAGCGACGTAGTCCTGACGAACTCGCGGGGTGTCTTCGACGACGCCATCGCGGAGTACGTGCTGGGCGTGGTCCTCGCCTTCGCGAAGGACTTCGCGCGCTCGCACGACCTGCAGCGCGAAGGCCGCTGGCAGCACCGCGAGACCGAGCGGATCGCCGGGCGTGAGGTGCTGGTCGTCGGCACCGGGCCGATCGGCCGGGCCATCGCGCGGCTGCTGCGCGCGGCCGGGATGCGGGTCAGCGGGACCGGCCGCCGGGAGCGCATCGGGGACCCGGACTTCGGCGTCGTGCACGAGTCCGCGCGGCTCACCGAGGTCCTGCCGCACGCGGACTACGTCGTCGCCGTCGCGCCGCTGACCGAGCACACGAAAGGCATGTTCGACGCGCGGGCGTTCGCCGCGATGAAGCCGTCGGCGCGGTTCGTCAACGTCGGCCGGGGCGAGCTCGTGGTGACCTCGGACCTGATAAAAGCGCTGGAAAGCAACGCCATCGCCGGCGCCGCGCTCGACGTCTTCGACACCGAGCCGCTGCCCGCCGAAAGCCCGCTGTGGACGCTGCCCGACGTGCTGATCTCGCCGCACATGTCCGGTGACTTCATCGGCTGGCGGGACACGCTGGTCGAGGTGTTCACCGAAAACTTCCGCCGCTGGCGCGCTGGGGAGCCGCTGCGCAATGTCGTCGACAAGACGCTCGGCTACGTGCCGTCGGGGAACCAGGGAGCCGGATGAACGACAGGATGCTGACCGCCAGCGAGCTCGTCGCCGCCTACGCGACCGGTGAGCTTTCGCCGGTCGAGGCGACGCAGAACGCGTTGCAGGCGATCGAAGCACGGGACGGCGAGTGCAACGCCTACTGCCTCGTCGACGCCGACCGCGCGCTGGAGCAGGCCAAGGCGTCCGAGGCCCGCTGGCGGGACGGCAACCCGATCGGCTGGCTCGACGGCGTGCCGTCGTCGATCAAGGACATGTTCCTCACCCAGGGCTGGCCGACCGTGCGGGGCTCGAAGAGCATCGACCCGGACCAGCCGTGGGAGGTCGACAGCCCGGTCGCCGCGCGGATGCGCGAGGCCGGCCTGGTGCTGCTGGGCAAGACGACCACGCCGGAGATCGGCTGGAAGGGCGTCACGGACAGCCCGCTGTGCGGCATCACGCGCAACCCGGCCGACCCGGCGAAGACGGCGGGTGGGTCGAGCGGTGGCAGCGCCGCGGCCGTCGCGGCCGGGATGGGTGAGCTGTCGGTCGGCACCGACGGCGGTGGCTCGGTGCGGATCCCGGCGTCGTTCTGCGGGATCGTCGGGCTGAAGCCGACCCACGGCCGGATCCCGCTGTACCCGGCGAGCCCGTTCGGGCCGCTCTCGCACGCCGGCCCGATGGCGCGCTCGGTGGACGACACCGCGCTGCTGCTGGACGTGCTTTCGCTGCCCGACCACCGCGACCCGGCCGCGCTGGCGCCGCCGGTGGCGTCGTTCCGCGAGGCCGTCCGGCGGGACGTGCGCGGCCTGATCGCCGCGTTCTCGCCGACGCTCGGCTACGTCGACGTCGACCCGGAGGTGGCCGCGATCGTCGCCGAAGCGGTCCGGGCGCTGGGGGACGCCGGCCTGCACGTCGAGCAGACCGACCCCGGGTTCGCCGATCCGAAGCCGGCGTTCGACGTCCTGTGGTCGTCGGGGGCGGCGAAGCTGCTGGACTCCTTCCCGCCGGGCTCGGAGCAGCGGACCGACCCCGGCCTGCGCCGGGTCTGGGAGCTCGGCAGGAAGTGGACGGCGGGCGACTACCTCGACGCGACGGCCGAGCGGGCCGCGCTGGGCATCCGGATGGGCGAGTTCCACACGCGCTACGACGTGCTGATCACGCCGACCCTGCCGATCGCCGCGTTCGAGGCAGGTCACGACGTGCCGCCGGGCAGCGGGCTGAGCGAGTGGCCGGAGTGGACGCCGTTCACCTACCCCTTCAACATGACCCAGCAGCCGGCGATCAGCGTGCCGGCCGGGCGGACGTCGGCGGGGCTGCCGGTCGGCCTGCAGATCGTCGGGCCGCGGCACTCGGACGACCTGGTGCTGGCCGTGGCGAAGCTGCTGGAGGAAGTGCGGCCCTGGGCGCCCGCCTGAGGCACACGTGAGGGTGAAACCCCGGCCCGTGGGGCGGAAGCTGTGCCACTGTCGGCCGGGTGAACGCTGAAGGCTGGCGGTACGAACGAGCCATCCCGACCGTCGACGTCACCGGGGCGCCGGCCCAGGTGGTCGTCGGCTTGGTCGAACAGGGCGGCAGGCTGGCCGCCGCGCTGCGGGTGGACGGCGGCCCGGCGGCGCTGGTCCCGCTGGAGACCGGCGGTGAGCTGCTCAAGGCCCTGCGCGAGACGCTGGAGAGCTGGTGGCGCCTCGACGGTCACCGCGACCTGACGCCGGAGCCCCGACCGTCAGCCGACGCCGAGCTCGCCTAGGCGGCGCCGCCCGGTTTCGGTGATGCGCAGCGCGCGGCCGCGTGGCCGTCGGCGGAGCCAGCCGGTGCCGAGGAGTGCCGTCAGCAGCGCGGTTCCCAGCGCTCCCGCGAGGTGGACGGTGCCGTGTGACCAGTCCAGGCACGCGCGAACCGCCGGCCCCGCGCCGGGCAGCTCGCCGATGCCCAGCGCCGCGAGCACCGGGTGGTCGAAGGTGCGCACCGCGCTCGTCTCGCCCGGGGCCAGGTCGCCGACGACGCCGTCCTCGCGCAACACCACGGCCAGGTCGACGCCGAGTTGCCCGGCCAGGTGGCCGTAGCAAACGCGGGCGCGCAGCAGCGGTCCCGCGGGCGGGTCGGGCTGGAACCGGTCCGGCAGGCGGGGTGGGGCGAGTGCCGCCAGCGCCTCCACGAGCTGGGCCACCGCCGGGCCGGCGAGCCGGTGCAGCCGCTGCCGGCCCGCGTCCGTCACCTCGATGAGGTCCGCTTCGCCCAGCCGGCGCAGGTGGGAACTCGCGGTGGAGGGCGCGATCCCGGCGACCGCCGCCAGCGCCCGTGCGGTGTGCTCGCCGCCGTCCATCAGCTGCAACAGCATCGCGGCCCGGGCCGGCTCGCCGATGGCTTGGGCGACCGTCGCGATGTCGGGCTCGCCGGGCATGGTGCGAGCGTAGCCGGGGAACAGTTCGCTCCGGATCGAACTGTTCCTGTGCCACCCTGCGGCCGTGATCGATCGCTACTTCGAGGACTACGTCCCCGGGGTCACCTACGACTGCGGAAGCGTCGAGGTGACCGACGCCGAAATCCTGGACTTCGCCCGGCGGTACGACCCGCAGGATTTCCACGTCGACGCGGCCGCGGCGGCGGACGGCCCGTTCGGCGGCCTGATCGCCAGCGGCTGGCACACCGCGAGCCTGATGATGCGGCTCTACGCCGAGCACTACCTGTCCGCGGCGTCCAGCCTGGGCAGTCCGGGCGTCGACGAGCTGCGCTGGCCGCGTCCGGTGCGGCCCGGCGCCGTGCTGCGGCTGCGAGCCACGGTGACCGAGGCGCGCCGCTCTCGCACGAAGCCCGACCGGGGTGTGGTGCGGACGCGGGTCGAGTTCGTCGACGGCGGTGACGACGTCGTGTTCAGCGCGAGCGTCCTGAACCTCATCCGGGTGCGCCCTGCCGGACCAGGCCGCGCACCTGCGGGTTGAGCAGCACGATCGCCGTGGCGCCGACGATCAGGGCCGCGCCGCCGAGGAGCGTGGCCGACCGGCCGGCGTGCTCGGCGAGCGGGCCCGCCGCGATCTGGCCGAGCGGCATCGCGACGAACGAGCCGAGCATGTCGTAGGAGTAGACGCGGGCGAGCCGGTCCGGCGGGATGTTCTCCTGCAGCGACACGTCCCAGGCGACGGCGAACTGCTCGATCGCGATCCCGGAAAGGAACATGGCGACCAGCAGCGGCAGCAGGTACGGCGTCTCGCCGAGCGCCAGCATCGGCAGGGCGTCGACCATGATGAAGGCGACGCCGATCGCGAGCATCCGCCGCGGCTGCCAACGGGCGGCGACGATGCCGCCGAGCAGCGCGCCGGCGGTCTGCACGGCCAGCGCGAGCCCCCAGCCGGTGCGGCCGAAGGTGTCGTCGGCGACCAGCGGGCCGACCACCAGCAGCGCGCCCGCGTTCACCGCGTTGACCACCATGAACTGCAACACCACGAGCCACACCCAGGACCGGGCGCGGAACTCCCGCCAGCCTTCGGCGAGCTCGGTGAACGGCCGGCGCCGGCCCGGCGCCCGTTCGCCCTGCGGCAGCCGGATCCGGCGGTAGGCCAGCGCGGCGGCGAGGAACAGCAGGGCGTTGCCGCCGAGCGCCCAGCCGGAGCCGGCGAAGGCGACGAGCACGCCGGCGAGCGCGGCCCCGGCGATGCGGCCGACGTTCGACAGCAGCCGGACCAGCGCGTTCGCCGGAGCGAGCAGCGCGGCGGGCACGGTCAACGGCGTGAGCGAGGCGGCCGCGGGCAGGGAGATGGCCGAGACGGCGCCGTTGATCAGGCTGAGCCCGGCCAGCAGCGGAACGGACGCGAAACCGCCGAGGACACTCGCGGCGATGACGGCCTGCGTGAGGGCGGCGGCGGTTTCGGTGCCCTGCAGGATGACCGACCGCGGCAGCCGGTCGGCCAGCATCCCGCCGAAGAGCACGAGCAGCACGTTGGCCAGCGACCGCGCCCCGACGACGAGCCCGAGGTCCACGGCTGACCCGGTCAGGTCGACAACGGCGAAGGCGAGCGCGAAGGGCGCGACGGCGTTCCCGAAGTCGGCGAGGGTCCGGCCGGTGACCAGGGCGCGGAACCGGGTTTCCCGCAGGGGTGCGGTGAGCGAGGTGGGCATGGGAGCGGCTCCGGTGGGGAATCGGGAGACGGGCGTGGCGGTTGGGTGCGGTCGCGGGGTGAGCCGGTCAGGTCCGGAGGCACTCACCCGTGCTCGTCCGCCGCCAGCTCGAACAGCGCCACGCTCGCGCTGACCCGCACCGTTCCCGGGGTCCGCGGCGGCCGGGCTGCCGCGTGCAGTTCCTCGCTCAACGCCGTCGCCTTCTTCAGCAAGCGCGCCCACAACTCCGGGTCCACCCACAGCTCCGCGTCCGTCAGCGACGCCGGGCGGCGGTCCGCTCGTGAATCCGCGCGGCGCAGGAGCTCGTTCGCGATCGCCTTCGTCAGGAGTTTCTCCTCGTCCGGCGCGCGGGTCGTCAGGCGCTGGCCCGACTCGGGCTGGTGGCGGTAGCGCTTGGCGCGGCCGCCGCGGATGTGGACCTCCTCCGCCACCTCCAGCAGGCCCGCGTCGTGCAGGCGGCGGATGTGGTAGCTGACGTTCGCCTGCGTTTCGCCGAGCTCTCGGGCCGCCTCCGCCGCGCTCAACGCCGTGCCGGTCAGCAACGACAGGATGCGCAGGCGCAGCGGGTGGGCCAGGACTCGGAGGTGGTCGTGGGGCATGGACCCAGTCAACCACAACTGTCAAAGAGTTATTTGGGGGTCAGAGCGAGAAGCGCGTGCCGTCCCCCGGGAGCGACGCGCCGGCGGCCAGCACGGCGGCGTGCTCGGGTGACGCCGGGTCGAGCACCGGGTTCGTGTTGTTCAGGTGCGTGTACGCCCAGCGCCGCCCCGCCACCCGGAGCAGGCTCGCCGTGATCGGCAGGTGGCCCATCGCGAGCTGGTCCGGTCCGCCGACGCCGGCCATCTCGTCCGGCGCGTGGAACGTCCCGTCCAGCAACACGAGCGAGGCGTCCGCCACGAACTCGTCGAACCCCGGCGGCCAGCTCCGCAGGCACGGCGCGTACACCAGCACCCCGCCCGTCGCCGGGTCCGAGATGCGGTAGGCGACCACCCAGGGCCCGCCGGAGCCGGAAGCGTACTTCGGCCGTTTGTCGCTCACCGGCAGCGCCTCGACCCGCAGCCCCGGGATGTCCACATCGGACGAATACGTCCAGCCGCCGTAGCCGTCCAGCACCGCGAGGAACGGCGTCAGCGCCGACAACACGGCCGGCGGCGCCCACACCGGGAGCCCGCCCGACTCGCGCAGCATCAGCAGGCCCAGCGAATGATCGAGCTCGGCGTCCGTCAGCAGCACCCCGCGCAGCGGGATCTCGCGCGGCCCCGGTCCGGCCCGCAGCTCCGGTGTGGCGAGGAGCTGGGCCCGGATGTCCGGCGAGCAGTTCAGCAGGTACCAGCCGTCGCCGTCCGCGCTGATCGCCACGCAGTCCTGCGTGCGCGGCGGCAGGTCCGCGGTGCACAGGCGGCACGCGCAGTTCCACTGTGGACACCCGCCGCCCGCCGCGGTGCCGAGCAGGATCACCTTCACCGGCGCATGACCAGGTCGGCGACCGGCGGGCGTGAAAGGACCAGGTCGACCACGCCACGCTCCGGCGACCGCGAGCACACCGGGTCCGTGGCCGCGGCGTCGCCGGTGAGCAGGAACGCCTGGCAGCGGCAGCCGCCGAAGTCGAGCCCGCGGCGGTCGCACGTGCGGCACGGCTCGCTCATCCACTCCTCGCCGCGGTAGGCGTTGAACGACGACGACCGGTACCAGATTTCGGCCAGTGGCGTGTCCCGGACCGAAGACAGCGAAAGCGTCGAGATCGCCGACGCCGCCGGGCAGGGCAGCACCGTCCCGTCCGGCGCCACGGTCAGCTGCCGCGCGCCCCAGCCGTACATGCACGGCTTCGGGTACGGCTCGTGGTAGTCCGCGACGACGTAGACGATCTCCATCGTCCCCCGCAGCCGTGCCACCGCCGCGCGCACCACCGGCTCGGCGGCCGCCAGCTGGCCTGCCGTCGGCATCAGCGCGTCCCGGTTGCGCAACGCCCAGCCGTAGTACTGCGTGTTCGCCAGCTCCAGCCGGTCCGCGCCCATCCGCTCGGCCAGCTCGATGATCCCGGCCAGCTGGTCGTGGTTCTGCCGGTGCAGCACGACGTTCAGCGACAGCGGCAGCCCGGCCTCCTTCACCAGGGAAGCCGCGGCGAGCTTCCGGTCGTGGGCCTTCGCCCCGGCCAGCAGGTCGGCCCGCTCCCGGGTCGCGCCCTGCGCCGACAGCTGGACGTGGGCCAGCCCCCGCGAAACGAGGTCGTCGAGCCGCGAAGCCGTCAGGCCGAGGCCCGAAGTGACCAGGTTGACGTAGCAGCCGAGCCGATGAGCGTGCTCGACCAGTGCGGGCAGGTCCGGCCGCAGCAACGGCTCGCCGCCGGACATGTGCACCTGCAGCACACCCAGTTCCCGCGCCTGCGACAGCACCGACAACCAGTCCTCTGTGGACAGCTCGGCGGCGCGGGCGGTCAGCTCCACCGGGTTCGAGCAGTACGGGCAGTGCAGCGGACAGCGGTGGGTCAGCTCGGCCAGCAGGCCGAGCGGCGGGCTCACGTCCATGCGACGACCCGCCGTTCGCCCAGCCGGGCCAGCACGGAAAGGACGTCTTCGGCGACCACACCGGAGTAGCGCCGGGAAAGCGCCGTCGTGATGTCGGTGACGGACCGGGCGCCGTCGCAGAGCTCCAGGACCGCGGCCGCGGTGGCGTTCGGCACCAGGACGCCCTCGGGGAACAGCAGCACGTGCGTCTCCCGGACGTGGTCGAAGGACAGCCGCACGCCGCGGCGCAGCTGCGGGACGGACTCGGCGGTGATCACGCGGCCGCCCGTTCGATCGCGTCCAGCATCGACCACAGCACGTCGCACTTGAACGCCAGCGCGGCGATCGCGCGGTCCTGCTGTTCACGCGTGACGCAGTGGCGGACCACGATGTCGAGGGTGTCCTTGCCCTCGCCGGAGACCTTGTCGATGCGGTTGGTGAAGTAGGCGAGGTCCGCCGGGGCGATCCACGAGTAGTGCGCGAGCATGTCCGCCACCCGCTGCTGCATCAGGTGCCCGGCGAACATCTCGGTCAGTCCCGACGCGACGGCCTCCCACCACGGTTTCGTCCGCGCGAAGCTCACGTAGGCGTCGACGGCGAACCGGACACCGGGAACGACGTGCCGCTCGTCGAGCACCTCGTCGCGGTCGAGGCCGACCGCCGTGCAGAGGCGCAGCCAGCGTTCGGTCCCGCCGGTGCCGGCGCTCTCGCCGTCGTGGTAGACGATCCGGTCGAGCCACTGGCGGCGGATCTCCGGCACCGGGCAGTTGCTGATGATCGCCGCGTCCTTCTGCGGCAGCACGCACTGGTAGTACCAGCGGTTCGCCGCCCAGATCCGCAGCGCGCGCTCGTCGAGCTCGCCCGCGTGCAGCCGGCGGTGGAACGGGTGCGTTCCCCAGTACCGGCCGGAAAGACCGCGCAGGGCCTCGATGAATGCGCTTTCCGGGAGTGGCTCGACCGGCATCCGTCAGTCCGCCATGCGGGCCGCGTAGGCGGTGACCTCCATCGGGGTTTCGTACTCGACGAAGTCCGGGGTCGTCCATTCCTCGGTCATGGCCTGCTCCTCTTCTCCGGGGCTGATCGTCGCCACCCTAGGAGCCGGAAGAGCCGCCTGACCAGGATTGTCGCCGCGCTTTCGGAAAGTTTCCTTCCGATGGGGGAGCATGCGTGCCGATGAGCGGGCTACCTTACCGCAGCTTCGAGTTCCACCAGTGCCGTGTCGAGGTGTGTCAGGATCCGCTGCAGGTGCGGGACGCTCCGGCGGCAGCCGGTGACGCCGAAGTCGAGGTTGTCGCCGTTGCTCGTCAGCGTGATGTTCACGGCTTGGCCGTCGAGCAGCACCGACGCCGGGTAGATGCCGTCGAGCTGGGCGCCGTTCCAGTACATCTGCTTGCGCGGGCCGGGGACGTTCGAGATCACCAGGTTGAACGGCGGCCGCGTGTTCTTGACGACGCCCGGGATCGGCGAGACGCCGAGCTGGGCGACGTTCACCGCCGAGAGCAGCAGCGTCTGCAACGGCGTCAGCTCCGAGAACAGCCGCTTGCCGTTGCGCATCGACTGGTGGATCGTGACGAGCCGCTTGCCCGCGTCCGGCAGGTCGGTGGCCAGGTTGCACAGCAGCGCGCCGATGTTGTTGCCCGCCGCCTCGCCGGGATCGTTCTGGCGGCGCAGCGAAACCGGCACCATCGCGATCAGCGGCGCGTCCGGCAGCGCGCGCTGCTCGATGAGGTAGTCCCGCAGCGCGCCCGAGCACATCGCGAGCACGACGTCGTTGCGCGACACACCGGCCGCGGTCGCCACCTGCCGGACGCGGTCCAGGGACCACGACTGCGCCGCGAACCGGCGCGCGCCGCCGATCGGCACGTTGAGCATCGTCTTCGGCGCCTGGCCCGGCAGGGTGATGGTGTGCTCGCCGAACGCCTCCCGCGCGACCTTCATCGCGGCCGGCGCCAGGCTCGCCAGCTGGTTGGCCGTCTTCCGGGCCGTCCCGAGTAGCGACCGCGGGCGCTTCTCGCGCTCTTCGCCGGGCTTGCGCCGGGTGCCCCACCACGGCGGGCAGTCCAGGTCGGCCGGGTCGTCCGACAGCGTGCCCTGCAGCTGGCGCAAGGCCGAGACGCCGTCCATCAGCGCGTGGTGGACCTTGGTGTAGACGGCGAACCGGCCGTCGGCCAGCCCTTCGATCAGGTGGGTTTCCCAGAGCGGGCGGTGCCGGTCGAGCAGGGTGCTGTGCCAGCGGCCGGTCAGCTCCAGCAGCTCGCGGATGCGCCCCGGCTGCGGCAGCGCCGAGTGCCGGAAGTGGTAGTCGAGCTCGAGGTCGGCGTCGGTCGACCAGGCGACGTGCCCGACGGTGTTGACCGGCCGGCCGGGGCGGCGCCGGAACACCGTGCGCATGTTGTCCGATTCGAGCAGGCTCTTCCGGACGTCACGGAGGTAGTCGTCGCCGGCACCGTCGGGTTTCTTGAACAGCTGCAGACCGCCCACGTGCATCGGATGCTCGCGCGTTTCGACGAGGAGGAACATCGAATCGGTCACGGGCATCATCGCCATGGGACATCACCTCTCGAGCTCGGCACGCCGACTCTACGCGCTCGGTGGCCGTCGGTGGATCACGTTCTACATTGGCGAGTATGACCGGCCGCGGCGCAGGGGAAACGTCATTGCCACCGATGGCCGAGTGCGTCGTGATCGGCGGTGGTGTCATCGGCGTCAGCTGCGCGTTCCGGCTGGCCGAGGCCGGCGTCGACGTCCTGCTGCTCGAGCGCGGCGGCCTCGGCGAAGGCTCGACGGCGAAGGCGGCGGGCGGCATCCGGTCGTCGTTCACCAGCCGCGTCAACGTCGAGCTCGGCTTGCGCGGGCTGGCCGGGTACAGCGCTTTCTCCCGCGACTTCGACACCGAGATCGACTTCCGCCGCGACGGCTACCTCTACCTCGTCACCGACCCGGCCGACGTGCCCGCCTTCGAACGCTGCGCCGAGCTCCAGCGGGAGCACGGCGTCCGCAGCCACCTGCTCGACCCGGCCGAAGTGAACAAGGTGCTCCCGCTGGTGGCGACCGACGGGGTCGTGGCCGCGCTCTGGTCGCCGGACGACGCCAAGGCGACGCCGGACGCGGTCGTCCAGGGCTACGCGAAAGCGGCCCGCGCGCTCGGCGCGAAGCTGCGCACCGGTGTCGAGGTCACCGGGATCGAGCGCGACGGCGACACGCTGACCGGCGTCGTGACGACGGCGGGGTTCGTCCGGACCGGCGCGGTCGTGTGCGCGGCGGGCGCGTGGTCGGGCCGGATCGGCGAGCTGGCCGGGCTGGACCTGCCGGTGCGCCCGTACCGGCGGCAGGTCGTGTTCACCGGGCCGGTGCCCGGGCTGCCGGAAGCGGTTCCGCTCACCATCGAGATGCCGTCGGCCTTCTACTTCCACCGCGAAGGGCCGGGCCTGGCGATGTCGTTCTCCGAAGACGAAGGCTTCCCGGGCTTCGACACGCGGTACGAGCCGGGCGAGTGGCTGCCGCGGCTGGCCGAGCTGGCGGGGCGCCGGCTCCCCGCCGTGCTCGACGCCGGTATCCGGACCGCGTGGGCCGGGCTGTACGAAATGACGCCGGACCGCAACCAGATCATCGGGGAAAGCGTCCTGCTGTCGCGGTTCATCTACGCGACCGGCTTCTCGGGCCACGGCTTCCAGATGGGCCCGGCCACCGGCGAGCTGGTCCGTGACCTCTACCTGGGTCGACGGCCGGCGGTGGACATCACCGAGCTCGACGTCCGGCGGTTCGCCGGAGGCGCCACGAGTGCGGAACACAACATCGTCTAGGGGCCGATTGCCAGATCGTTGAACGATCTGGCAGTATCCGGCCCGTGGCTGTGAGTGGTGCTCGGGAGCTGGTGGACGCGCTGGAAGCGCTCGGAACGGAGATCGTCTTCGGCCTCCCGGGGGTGCACAACCTGCCACTGTGGGAGGCACTCGGTGAAACCCGCATCAAGCTCGTCGGCGTCCGCCACGAACAGACCGCGGGGTACGCCGCCGACGGCTACGCCCGCGCCACCGGCAAGCTCGGCGTCGCGCTGGTCACCACCGGCCCGGGCGCGGCGAACACGCTCGGCGCGGTCGGCGAGGCCATGGCGTCCGCGGCCCCGGTGCTGGTCATCGCCACCGACATCCCCTCGACGCTGCGGCGGCCCGGCGTCGTCCGCGGCGTGCTGCACGAGACGTCCGACCAGCAGGCGATGTTCGCCCCGGTGACCAAGGGCGGCTTCACCGTGCGCGCGCCCGACCAGATCGGCACCACCGTGCACCGCGCCGCCCGGCTCGCGCAGCTGCCGCAGAGCGGCCCGGTCTACCTCGGCGTGCCCACCGACTACCTGCGCGAACAGGTGCCGCACCGGCGTCCGCCCGCGCCGCACCGCAAGCCCGACGTCGACGTCCCCGACCTCGCGCGCGCCGAGGCGATGCTGTCCGACGCGAACCACCCGCTGATCTGGGCCGGCGGCGGCGCGTTGCGCTCGGGCGCGGGTGACGCGATCGGGGCGCTCGCCGAGAAGCTCGCCGCGCCGGTGATCACCACGTTCGCCGCCCGCGGGCTGCTCCCGCTCGACCACCCGTGCCTGGCGCCGAACCCGGTGCACACCCCGGAGGTCGGCGAGCTGTGGGACGAGGCCGACGTCGTGCTGGCCATCGGCACCGACTTCGACGGCCTGATGACGCAGAACTGGCGGATGCCGAAGCCGCCGAAGCTGATCGCGGTCAACGTCGACGCCGACGACGCCGCCAAGAACTACCAGCCTGACCTGACGCTGGTCGGGGACGCGCGCTCGATCGTCGAGCGGCTGCTGCCGAAGCAGCGGGACGGGCTCGACGACATCACGCTGCGGCTGGCCGGCATCGGCCGCCGCGTGCGCCAGCGGATCCGCGACGAGGAACCGCAGGCCTACGACTTCCTGTCCACTTTGGACGAGGTGCTGCCGACGGACGCGGTGCTGGTCTCGGACATGTGCGTGGCCGGCTACTGGGTCGGCGGCTTCCACCGGGTGCGGGCGCCGCGCAAGCTCGCCTACCCGATGGGCTGGGGCACCCTCGGCTACGGCTTCCCGGCCTCGCTCGGCGCGGCCGCCGCCGGCACCGGGCGCGCCATCTGCATCACCGGTGACGGCGGGTTCCTCTACAACTGCGGCGACCTGGCCACGCTCGCCCAGGAGCAGCTGCCGGTCACCGTCGTCCTGGTCGACGACGGCGGCTACGGGATGCTCCGCTACGACCAGGACCGCGAGGGCCTGCCGCACCGCGGCGTCGACTGGGACAGCCCGGACTTCGTCGGACTGGCCCGGTCGTTCGGGGTGCACGCCGATCGCGTCTCCGGCTTCGGGCGGGCGTTCCGGCGGCTGCTCGGCGAGTTCGTCGAGTCCGACGAGCCGAACGTGCTGGTGGTGAAGGCCAAGCTGAAGCCGCCGCTGAACACCTCGCCGCGGTGGTACCGGACATGAGGATCGGCGTCGACATCGGCGGCACCTTCACCGATCTCTGCGCGGTGGACGAGACCGGGATCGTCGCCGTCGGCAAGGTCCTGACCACGCACGACGAGCCGGCCCGTGCGGTCGAGGAGGGCTTGGCGGCCCTGCTGCCGGACCTCTCGGCCGTCGAACAGGTCGTGCACGGGACGACGCTGGTCACGAACGCGCTCATCGAGCGGACGGGCTCGCGGACGGCGCTGCTGGCCACCGCGGGCTTCCGCGACGTCCTGGAGATGCGCCGCGAGCACCGGTACGAGCTCTACGACCTGCAGCTGGAGCTGCCCGCGCCGCTCGTCCCGCGGCACCTGCGGTTCGACGTCCCGGAGCGGATCCTCGCCGACGGGTCCGTCCACACCGGACTCGACGAGTCCTTCACCGCCCGGCTCGGCCGGGAGCTGGCGACGCGCGGGATCGAGGCCGTCGCGGTCTGCTTACTGCACGCCTTCACCAATCCCGCGCACGAGCGCCGGGTGGGCGAGATCCTCGCCGAGGTCGCGCCCTCGCTCCGGGTGGCGCTGTCCTCGGACGTGGTCCCCGAAATCCGCGAATTCGAGCGGACGTCGACGACGGTGGCCAACGTCTACGTCCAGGACCTCACCGAACGCTACCTGCGCGACCTCGAACAGCGGCTGCGCCGGCTGGGGATCACCCGCGCACCGCACATCATGCTGTCCAGCGGCGGTCTGGCCACAGTGGACACCGCCGCGCGCCACCCGATCCGGATCCTGGAATCCGGCCCGGCCGGTGGCGCGCTGGCGGCCGCGGAGCTGGGCCCGCCGGATCTGCTGGCCTTCGACATGGGCGGCACCACGGCGAAGCTGTGCCTGATCGCCGGCGGCGCACCGCTGGTGACGCACCAGTTCGAAGTGGACCGCAAGTACCGGCTGCTGCCGGGGTCCGGGCTGCCGGTGCAGGTGCCGGTCACGGACATGATCGAGATCGGCGTCGGCGGCGGTTCGATCGCCCGGATCGACGCGCTCGGCCTGCTGACCGTCGGACCCGACTCGGCCGGGTCCGAGCCCGGCCCGGTCTGTTACGCGCGCGGCGGCACCGAGCCCACGGTGACCGACGCCGACCTGGTGCTCGGCTACCTCGACCCGGGCTACTTCCTCGGCGGCGAGATGCGCCTGGACGCCGAGGCCGCGAAGGCGGCGATCGCCGGGAAGATCGCCGCGCCGCTGGGCGTGAGCGTCGAAGAAGCCGCGTGGGGCATCCACACGAGCGTCAACGAGGACATGGCCAACGCCGCCCGCGTGCACGCCGTCGAGCGCGGGCACGACCCGGCAAAGCTGCCGATGTACACCTTCGGCGGGGCGGGTCCGGTGCACGGCGTCGGCGTCGCGCGAGCACTCGGGGCGCCTTCGGTCGTCGCGCCGCCCGCCGCCGGGGTGCTGAGCGCGGCCGGGTTCCTCACCGCGCCGCTGGCGTTCGACTTCGTGCGCTCAGCTCGCTCGGCCGTGCACGACCTCACCTGGGAACAGGTCAACGCGCTGTTCGCCGAGCTGGAGGCCGAGGGCGAAGCGCTGCTGGCGAAGTCCGGAGTGGACGAGGTGACGCACCAGCGCATCGCCGAGATGCGCTACGCCGGGCAGGGCTACGAGATCCGTGTTCCGGTCCACGACGGACCCTGGCCGGGAACGTTGATCGACGAGTTCACCCGCACCTACCGCGCGCTCTATCAGCGCAGTGGGCCCGAGGTCGGTGTCGAGGTGCTGAACTGGCGGGTCGTCTCGAGCGGGCCGAAACCGGCGGTGACACTGCGGTTGACCTCGGCTTCTTCCGGGGAGCCGCGCAAGGGCACCCGTCGTGCCTGGTTCCCGTCGACTGGTGGATTTGTCGACACGGCCGTGTTCGACCGGTACCGGCTCGAACCCGGTGCGCGAGTCGACGGACCGGCCATCGTGGAGGAACGCGAGTCCACTGTGGTCGTCCCGCCGGGCGCGCACTGTGTCGTCCGGGATGACGGCGCGCTGGAGGTGACGGTGTGAGTGTCGACCCGATCCTGGCCGGGCTGTTCGGCAACCGCCTGCACTCCATCCTCGCCGAGCAGCAGAACGCGCTGGTCAACACGGCCTTCTCCGCGGTCGTGCGCGAGTCGCTCGACCTCGCCTGCGCGGTGTTCGATTCGCGCGGCGAGATGATCGGCCAGTCCGTCGGCGGCACGCCGGGGCACATCAACGCGATGGCGACCGGCATGCACCACTTCGTCGCGGCGTACCCGCCGGAGACGCTCGAACCCGGGGACGTGCTGCTCACCAACGACCCCTGGCAGACCGCGGGCCAGATCAACGACATCACGGTGGCGACCCCGGTGTTCCGCGGCGGCCGGCTGGTCGCGTGGTTCGCGTCCTGCTGCCACGCGCCGGACATCGGCGGGCGGCTGGTCTCCGCCGAAGCCCACGAGGTCTTCGAGGAGGGCCTGCGCCTGCCGATCCTGAAGTTCCTCCGCGCGGGCGAGGTCAACACCGACCTGGAGCGGCTGATCCGGGCGAACGTCCGGACGCCGGAAGAGACCATCGGCGACCTGTACGCGCAGGTCACCGGCAACGAGGTCGGCGCGGCGAGCCTGCTGCGGCTGCTGGACGAACTCGGCCTCGACAGCCTCGACGACGTCGCCGCCGAGATCATGGACCGCTCGGAGCGGGCGTTGCGCGACGCGCTGCGGGAGCTGCCCGACGGCACGTACACCAACGAGATCGCCACCGACGGCTTCGAGGACGAAGAGATCGTCCTGCGCGTTGCAGCCACTGTGGACGGTGACGAGATCCACCTCGACTTCGCGGGTTCCTCGCCGCAGAGCCGCCGGGGGATCAACGTCGTGCTGAACTACACAAGGGCGTACGCCTCGTTCGCGGTCAAGGCGGCGATCTCGCCGGAGGTGCCGCACAACGCCGGGTCTTTCCGGCCGGTGCACGTCACCGCGCCCGAGGGCTCGGTGCTGAACTGCCTGCCGCCGGCCCCGGTCGCCTCCCGGCACCTGATCGGCCACTTCCTGCCGTCACTGCTGATCGGCGCGCTGCCGGGCACGGCGATCGCGCCGAGCGCGGACGCGCTGTGGATGACCATCTGGCGCGGGCCCGGGTTCATGCTCAACGTCTTCCAGACCGGTGGCACCGGCGCGCGGCCCGGCAAGGACGGCCTGTCCACCACGGGGTTCCCGAGCGGCCTGCGCTCGACGCCGACCGAGGTCATCGAGACGATGGCGCCGCTGGTCCAGCACACGCGCGAGCTGCGCGTCGACTCCGGCGGCGCGGGCCGGTTCCGCGGCGGACTCGGACAGGTGACCACGATGGGCGCACCCGGCGTGCCTTCGTGGAGCGTCAACGGCAATGTCGACCGGGTGCGCGCCGCCGCGTCCGGCGTGGACGGTGGCAGGCCCGGCGCGCCGGGCCGGTTCGGCCTCCACGACGGGCCGGACCTGCCCGCCAAGAGTCGGGTGACGCCGCCCGCGGAGTCCGTCGTGGACGTCACGCTGCCGGGCGGCGGCGGGTACGGGCCGCCGCACGAGCGGCCGGTGGCGGCGGTGTTCACCGACGTCGTCGAGGGCTACGTCTCGGTGGCGGCGGCACGCGAGGTGTACGGCGTCGAAGTGCGGTACCTCGGGGACGCGGACGCGCTCGTCCGGCTCCCCGAGGACTACGCGGTGGACGAAGAGCAGACAGCACGACTGAGAGCAGGGCAGTGAGCATGGGTCGGTTGGCCGGCAAGGTTGCGGTGGTCTTCGGCGGCGCGCGGGGCATCGGCCTCGCCACCGTGAAGGAGTTCCTCGCCGAGGGTGCGACGGTCTTCGCTTCCGACATCCGCGAGCCCGCGGATGCGGTCGACGGCTACCGCCACTCCATAGTGGACGCCACCGACGAGGCCGCGGTGGCCGCGTTCGTCGACGGTGTCGTCGCCGAGGCCGGCCGGATCGACGTGCTGTTCAACAACGTCGGCATCCACCTCGGGAAGTCCCTCGTGGACACCACGCTGGCGGAGTTCGACCACATCTTCGCGCTCAACGTGCGGGCCGCCTTCCTCGGCACCCGCGCGGTGCTGCCGCACATGATCGCGCAGAAGGCGGGCAGCATCGTCACGACGTCGTCCAACGGCGGCGTGATGGGCCGCCCCGGCGACCCGGTGTACAACGCCACCAAGCACGCGCTGGTCGGGCTGACGAAGTCGATCGCCGTCGCGCACGCGCACCAGGGCATCCGGGCCAACACGGTCAACCCGGGCGCGATCGACACCGACATGCTGCGCAGCACGCTCAACTCGCCGGAGGAGTTCGAGACCAAGCAGCACCAGCTGGTCGCGAGCACGCCCGCCGCGCGCGTCGGCGAGGCGTGGGAGGTCGCGAAGGCCGTGGTCTTCCTGGCCAGTGACGAGTCGAGGTTCGTCAACGGCGTCGTGCTGCCGATCGACGGCGCGAAGGCCGCGGGGGCGATGCCGGGCAACCGGTACAGCCTCGATTTCGAGCTCGGCGTCAGGTAGCGCCGTGACCGTCGATGCCTCGGGGCTGGAGAGCGCGCGGCACCTGCTCGAGCGCAGCGGCACGGCCGAGCGGGTCGCCGCGATCCTGCGCCAGTACATCACCGACGGCGTCTTCGCCCCCGGCGAACGGCTGTCCGAACCGGCGATCAGCGCGGCGCTCGGCGTCTCGCGCAACACGCTGCGCGAATCGTTCCAGCTGCTGGCCCACGAGCGGCTGGCCGTGCACGAGCTGAACCGCGGCGTGTTCGTGCGCGAGCTGACCACAGAGGACATCGAGGACCTCTACGTCGTCCGCCGCGCCACCGAGTGCGGTGCCCTGCGGCGCGCGGCCGAGCTGTCCACTGTGGATCTTTCGCCGGTGGAGCGGGCGCTGGCGGACGGCCGGCAGGCGGCCGAAGCCGAGGACTGGCCGTCGGTCGGCACCGCCAGCATCCACTTCCACCAGGCGCTCGCCGACCTGGCGGGCAGCGAGCGCCTCTCCGCGACGATGCGCCAGGTGCTCGCCGAGACGCGGCTGTTCTTCGTGCTCAACGAGAACACGCGCGCGTTCTACGAGCCGTTCCTCGACTGTCACGAGCAGATCCTGCGCGACCTGCGCCGCGGCCGGTTCGACGCGGCGGAGGCCGCGCTGGACCGCTACCTGCGTGACGCCGAGGTCCGGCTGCTCGAACTCAGTGCACCGGGAACACGACGGTCAGGCGGTACGGCCGGCGGATCGTGACGGGGTGGTAGCGCCCGGCGGCGTCGGCGACCCAGCTCTGGTGGGCGATGGTGCCGAAGAGGGAACACGTGCGGTAGCCGGCGGCGGCCGGACCATCGGCGCGCGCCGGGGTGGCCGGTACCGAGGCGAGCAGCACGGCGGCCACGGCGGCGGTGGTCGTCGCACGTCGGAAGCTCACCACCCCACTCAACCCCGCGGGAACCGCCGACCGGAAAGGATTCGAATCGGTTCAAATCGACCGTTCCGCCTGCTACCTTCGCTTGGGTGTTCAAGCTGCGGGTCGATGCCGAGACGGTGGCCAGGACACGGTTTTCCCCGTCACTGGCGGCGGAGTCCCTCGCCTGGCTGAAGCTCGCCGCCGACGCGGGCAGGCACCCGGTGTTCGGCGATCCCGGCCCGCTCGCCCGCGGTGCGCTCGCCCACCCCGACGTCGCCCTGCTCCTGGACCTGCTGCCGCGCCCCGGCGAGGTCTACACGCCGGACCTGCTCACCCCGCAGCCGGGCACGGCCACCCGGCCGCGTGAGCTGCTCGACGAGCAGATCGCGCGGATCGAGGCGACCACGCAGGACGAGGTCGAGGCCCAGGTGCTCGCCCACACGCAGGTCCACTGGACCAGGCCCGTGCCGGTGACCGCCCGCCGCAGCGTCGAGTCGGGGTCGATGCCCCGGCGGCTGGCCAACGGCCTCGCCCGGTTCTGGCGCGACGCGCTCGCCGAGGACTGGGCCGGCCTGCAGACGGTCCTCGACCGGGACATCACCCACCGCGCGCAGTACATCGCCCGCCACGGCGTCGGCGGGGTGCTCGACAGCCTGCACCCGTCCATCGGCTGGGCCGGTGACGCGATCACGGTCGTCAAGCCGTTCGACGGCGAGGCCGATGTCTCCGGCCGGGAGCTGGTCCTGGCCCCCGGCGTGCTCAGCTGGCCGGTCATCAGCATCCAGATCGACATCCCCGGCCAGGTCGTCCTCTGCTACCCGGCCCAGGGCGTCGGCACCGGCACCGGCCACCGGCCGGGCCGGATCGCACCGGTCGTCGGCGCGGCCCGGGCGGCGCTGCTGGCCGACCTCGAGTCCGCGCGGTCGACCTCGGAGCTGGCCGCCCGGACCGGGTACAGCGCGGGGACGGTGTCGTACCACCTGAGCGCGTTGCACCGGGCGGGCCTGGTCAGCAAGGTCAGGGACGGCCGGTACGTGCTCTACCGGCGGACCGCCCAGGCCGTCGTGCTCCTCGAGTCCGGGTAGAAAGGGGACCGAACCGCCTGACGAGGAGCCGCCGATGCCCCCTGCTGTCCGCCCGCTCGACGGGATCAAGGTCGTCGACCTCTCGCGCATCCTCGCCGGGCCGTACTGCACCCAGTACCTCGGCGAGATGGGTGCGGACGTGGTCAAGGTCGAGCCGCCGGGCCACGGCGACGACACCCGCGGCTGGGGGCCGCCGTTCGTCGGCGACGAGGCCGTCTACTACCTCGCGGCGAACCGGAACAAGCGCGGGATCGTGCTCGACCTCAAGAGCGACCGCGGCCGTGATGCCCTCCGGCGGCTGGTCGCCGGGGCCGACGTGCTCGTCGAGAACTTCCGCCCGGGGACGCTGGAGAAGTGGGGCATCGGCTACGAGGAGCTGTCCGCGCTGAACCCGCGGCTGATCCACGTGTCGATCACCGGGTTCGGGCAGACCGGCCCGTACCGCGACCGCGCCGGGTACGACCTGGTGGCGCAGGCCATGGGCGGCGTGATGTCGCTGACCGGCGAGCCGGACGGCGCGCCGGCGAAGGTCGGGCTGCCGGTGGCCGACCTGAACGCGGGGACGTGGGCGATCATCGGCGTGCTGATGGCGTTGCAGGCCCGGCACACGACCGGCCGCGGCCAGTACCTCGACGTGTCCCTTTTGGACAGTCAGCTGGCCTGGCACGTGTACGCCGCGGGCGCGGTGTTCCACGACGCGCCCCGCCCGCGCCGGATGGGCTCGGCGCACCCGAGCATCGTCCCGTACCAGGGCTACCACGTCGCCGACGGCTGGCTGGTCATCGCGGTCGGCAGCGAGAAGCTGTGGCAGGCGTTCTGCGGGGTGCTGGGCCTGGACATCGCGGCCGACCCGCGGTTCTCCTCGAACGCCCTGCGCGCTGCGCACCGGGACGAGCTGAACGCGCTGCTGGAACCGGTGCTCCTGACCCGCTCGGCGGCGGAGTGGATGAAGGCGTTCGACGCGGCGGGCATCCCGGCGGCGCCGGTCAACGAGGTCGACGACGTCTACGCGGACCCGTGGGTCCAGGCGCGCGAGCAGGTGGTCCGGCTGCCGCACCCGACGCTGGGGACGTACGTGGGCACGGGCTTCCCGGTGAAGGCGTCGGACACCCCGGCGCGGCCGACGTCCGCCCCGCCGACCCTGGGCCAGCACACCGCGGAGGTGCTCGCCGAGCTGGGTTACTCGCCGGCGGAGATCGCGGAGTACCTGGACTGACCGGCCGGTTTCCCGAGGCGAACTGTGCACGATGGAGTGGTCGCTTTCGGCGCTTCGCCCTGGTAGGGATGGGGGCAGGAGCGAGGAGGACCGATGTCAGCACAGCACGCCCTGTGGCACCCGTTCGCCGACATGGGCGCGGTCGACAGCGACCGGATGGTCATCACCCGAGGCGAGGGCTCGTACGTCTGGGACGAAGCGGGCCGCAGGTACTTCGACGCGACGGCGTCGCTCTGGTACGCGAACTTCGGCCACGGCCGTCCGGAGATCACCGAAGCCGTCTCCCGCCAGCTGGGGGCGCTCGACTCGTGGAACCTGTTCGGCTACAACGCGAACCGCCCGGCGATCGAGCTGGCGGACCGCGTGGCGGCCCTGGCACCGGAGCCGGGGTCGAAGGTGTTCTTCGGTTCCGGCGGCGGCGACGTCATCGACACGGCGGTGAAGCTGGCCCGGGCGTACTTCGTGCAGACGGGCCGTCCGGAGAAGGTCCACGTGATCGGCCGCGCGCAGGGATACCACGGAACGCACGGCTTCGGCACGGCGGTCGGCGGCATCCCGGCGAACGCGGCGGGCGTCGGCCCGCAGCCGCCGGAGTTCTCGCACGTCCCGTACGACGACGCGGCCGCGCTGGAGGCGGAGATCCAGCGGGTGGGCGCCGCCCGCGTCGCGGCGTTCTTCTGCGAACCGGTGATCGGAGCGGGCGGCGTGCTGCTGCCGCCGGAGGGCTACCTCGAGGAGGTGGCGGCGATCTGCCGCCGGCACGAGGTGCTGTTCGTGGCGGACTGCGTGATCGCGGCCTGGGGCCGGCTGGGGACGTGGTTCGGGATCGACCGGTGGCCGGTCAAGCCGGACCTGATCACGACGGCGAAGGGCATCACGGGCGGAACGATCCCGCTGGGAGCGCTGGTGGTGGCACCGGAGGTGGCGGCGCCGTTCTTCACGGGCAAGCCGGGAGCCCCGATCTTCCGCCACGGACCGACGTACGCGGGCCACCCGGTGGCCTGCGCGGCGGGGCTGGCAACGTTGGACATCTACGAGCGCGAAGGCTTGATCCCGCGGGGCCGCGAGCTGGAGAAACCCCTGGCGGACGCGGTATCGGGGGTCAGCGGGCACGAGTTGGTGGCGGAGGTCCGTGCGGGCGTGGGCTTCTTGGCGGCGGTGGAGCTGAAGGCGGAGGTGGTGGACGCGGACCCGGGAGCCCCGGTGAAGCTGCAGCGGGCGTGCCGCGACGAGGGCGTGATCGTCCGGAACCTGGGCCGGGGCGTGGCGGTTTCGCCGCCATTGGTGGCGGCGGAACCGGAGCTGGACCTCCTGGCGGCGGCCCTGCCGAAGGCTTTGGACCGCTTGGCGGCGCAGGTCTGAGCTCGCGCCGGTGGCGCTGGCGTGATTGCGCCCGGGACTCGTGATCGAGCCCGGATCTCGCGTGATCGAAGCCGGAATTCGCGTGACCGGGCCCCGATCTCACCTGCCGGGCCGGCGGCGGCCCCCAGTCCGCCGCCGGCCCGGCAGGCTCGGCTCAAGAAACGCAGAACTCGTTCCCCTCCGGGTCGGCCATCGTCACCCAGCTGTGCGGCCCCTGCCGCCCCCGCCACAGGAACTCCGCCCCGCGCGCCTTCAGCTTCTCGACTGTTGTCTCGACGTTGTCCGCGCCCACCCACACATCCACGTGGACGCGGTTCTTCACCGTCTTCGCCTCCGGTACTTCCTGGAAGAGGATCCGCCGCGGTGGCCCGTCCGGTGGCGAGTCCGGGTGGCGGATCCCCGCCCCGGTGCGCCACACCAGCGACCCCCGGTAGGTGCGGGTCTCCTCCTCCTTGGCATACCCCTTCGCGATCATCTCGCGGACGAAGCCCTCGTCCGTCGGCTCCACGGACCAGCCGAGCGTCTCGGCCCACCAGTCGGCGA
The DNA here is from genome assembly GCF_040610315.1 of Amycolatopsis sp. NPDC004169. Classification (NCBI taxonomy): domain Bacteria; kingdom Bacillati; phylum Actinomycetota; class Actinomycetes; order Pseudonocardiales; family Pseudonocardiaceae; genus Amycolatopsis; species Amycolatopsis sp. NPDC004169. Next base: position 140,927 of record NZ_JBEXMD010000015.1, on the reverse strand, counting down.
GCACGTGCGGGTCGGCCGCATCCACCACTACCTGGAAGTCATACGCCATACCGGCACATTAACGACCGAGTCCGACATTTTCCGGAGCATCGGGTCCTCGGGCACGACCGTGAAGCGCCACTTGTCCACGCCGCCGCCCATGATCTCGGCGTACCGGCGGGCGCCGTCGGCGTTGGCGAAGCGGACCTGCTGGCCGTTCGTCAGGTGGGTGATCTTGACCGCCACTACTACCTCCCGAAGTTGGTGGGCCGGCCCTCGGAGCTTCCCCCTCCGGGACCGGCAGGCACAGTAGAACACATGTTCGACCGACCGCGCCAGTCTCTCCCCCAACTAGGGGACCGAAGAAAGAAACCGCAGGTCAGAGCGGTCGGATCATGGCGACACGCGGCCAGGTGTCGAGACCACGGGCGGCTTCGGCGCGGCGGATCGAGCGCAATCCGGCGCCGATTTCCGCGTCCGGGATCACCCGGAACCGCAGCCGCTCGTAGTACGGCGCGTTCCACGGCACGGATTCGAACGTCGTCAGCGTCAACGCCGGCAGCCCGCGCCCGGCCGCCCACTCCGCCAGGGTCTCGATCAGCGCGCGGCCGATGCCTCGCCGCGCGTGGGACGGCCGGACCGAGACCTGCTCGATGTGCGCGCACCCGTCGACGACGTCCGCGACGAGGTAGCCCACCGGCCGGTCTTCGGCGTCGACGCTCACCCACGCGCGCCCGGCCGACTGGTACGCCGCCAGTTCCGCCACCGATCCCGGGTCGTCGTCGGCGATCGCGGCCATGCCGACCTCGCGGAACAGCGCGCCGGCCTCGACTTCGACGTCGACGAGCGCGGGCAGGTCCTCGGGGTGCGCGAGCCGGATCACCCAGGCAGTTCTACGCGCCCGCGCGGGTTTCTCACAGCGAATAAGACGAGATCGCCCGCTGGATGCGGACCGCGTACTCCTGCAGCGCGGTGATGGCCGCCTGCCGGGCCTCTTCGGTGATCCGGGCGGCCGGGCCGGCCAGGCTCAGCACCGTGGGCCGCCTGCCGATCGTCTGCACCGGCACCGAACACGCCCAGACGCCTTCGTCGAGCTCGCCGGAGCTGACCGCGTACCGGTTCTCCAGCGCCCACTTCAGCTCGTCGCGCACCGCGGCGCCGCGCTCTTCGACGATCGCCGCCCAGCGCCGTTCCCGCTCGATCTCCGGCAGCAGCGCGAGCAGCATCTTGCCGGACGCGCCCACCCCGAGCGGCAGCGAATGCCCCGGCTCGAACGTGAACCGCATGGCGCGGTCGCACTCGACGCGGTCCGCGCACACCGCGGCGTCGCCGAACCGCTGGAACAGCATCACCGTCTCGCCGAGCTCCCGCGCGGCTTCCTCCATCGACGGCCGCGCCAGCCGGACCATGTCGTTCGCCAGCTGCGCGGCCCGCGCCAGCGGCATCACCTGGCTGGTCAGGTGGTAGTGGCCGGCGCGGCCCTCCTCGAGCAGCTGCAGCTCCTTGAGGAGGGCCACGTACCGGTACGTCGTCGCCACCGGGGTGCCGATCGTCGCGGCCAGCTCGGCGACGCTCGCCTCCCACCGGCGCTCCGAAAAGGCCAGCAGCAGCTGGAGAACCTTGCGGGAACTGCTGGCTCCCGGGGTGCGGCGCGGTGAAGTGGTGGCGGAACCGTCGGCGGTGCTGACGGCAGGCGTCATCGTAGCCCTCTCGGTGAGACAAAAACTACCTTCGCTATCACACGGGGTGAATAAATTAGCACGTAGTGTGAAAGGAAGGCCAGCAATAGGCCCGGAAAAAGGCCATCACCGCCGCACCGAGGTCACATCGTGAGAAACTCGCCCGGTTTCGTCACCACCGGTGACTCGACGTAGAGCCCGCGGTACTCGTCCTGGATCCCGGAGTTGTGCACCTGCAGCGCGAGCGGGCCGACGCGCCCCGCGGTCTTGTCGGTGAACCGCAGCACTTCGACGCCCTTGCAGGTGATCGCCGTGCCGGTGAGCGGGCAGCAGGCCATCCGCGCGACCCCGGTGGCGGCGTCGCCGATCAGCTCGCACTGGGCCCACTTCTTGATGTCGATCGTGGTGTGCGGCAGCTGCTGGAACAGTTTCCCGCCGCCGTTGTTGTGCCCCGGCCGGTAGTCCCAGTGCCCGCCGTTCGGCGGCTGGAACTGGATCGCGCTCAGCGCGTCGCGGATCGGATCGGTGGTGCCCCAGATCAGCACGGTCGGTTTGTGGTTGCCCTTGACCTGCCGCACGCTGAATATCCACCGAAACGTGCCGACCTGCTGTTTGTTGTAGTACAACCAGCCGCGCGCGGTGCCATTGCCGTGGATGACGCCGTTCTTCGCCGACCAGAGCCCGTCTTTCGACGAGGTCCACCCGCCGAGGCCGGTGCCGTCGAACATCGGCACCAGATTCGGGTCACCGTAGGGGTTGTCCGCGGCCGACGCGGTGGGGGCCATGGCCGAGGCCACGACGATCCCCGCGGCCAGCACAGCGAAGAGCTTCCGGAACATCCTGCCGTCCTCTCGTGAACGCGAACTGCGGTCGAGGGTTTCGGACGGCGAACTGCACGCTACGAGCGTTGCCGGTGAGCCGTCAACCGCGGTCCCGGTCACCGGTGAGGAACGGGGCCAGCAAGCCGGGGACGGCCCGGTCGGCGAGCGCCAGCCCGTCGGCCTCGCCGACGTCGGGCACCGCGTACTTCCCCTTGCCCGCGGCCACCGGCGCGATCAGCGTGACCAGCCCGGCCCGGCGCTGGAAGTACGAGCGCTCCACGACGATCCCGGTCATCCCGTCGCAGCGGACCGCCGCCGTGCCGCGGTCCAGCGACCCCGACCGCGTCACGAGGTAGCGGCCGGTGAGCGCGTGACCGAGGCCGCGGTAGCGGTCCCAGCCGACGAGCGCGGCGAACGGCACCAGCAGGAGCGCGACCTGCCACGGCCAGTCCGGCAGCGCGCCGAGCCACGCCAGGCCGTAGAGCGCCGCGGCGAACAGCAGCACGCTGAAGACGGCCCGGGACAGCCGCCGGTACAGCGCCCGGCGCGGGTGGCGCACCAGCGGCGTCGCCACCGGGTCCTCGCCCAGCACGTCGGCGACGACTTCGTGCGCACGTGCCAGCGGCGCCGGCGGCAGCAGCAGGCTGCCGCCCTTGTCGGCGCTCTTGCCCTCCCGCAGGCCGGCGGCGATGGCGACGCAGCGGGCGCCGCCGGCCAGCCGCAGCGGCAGCGGCTCGCGGATTTCGGCGCCGCGCAGGCGGTCCTCCTCGATCGACACCGACCGGGTGGTGATCAGCCCGCGCCGGATGTGCAGCGTCCCGGCGGGCTCGCGGGTGAGCCGGAAGTTCCAGAACGACAGCACGTACCCGCCGACCGACAGCAGCGCGACGAGCACCAGCAGCCCGACGGCCGCGAGCACCAGGCTCACCCACACCGGGGTGTCGGCGAAGTGCCCGACGACCGCCTGGACCAGCGAGAACTGGATCGGGTCGAAGTGCAGCTCGTGCGCGAAGTGGTAGACCGTGCCGACGGCGGCACCGACCACGGCCAGCCCGGACAGCGTGAACGGCGCGTACCGCAGCCACCGCTTGTCGACCGCGGCGATCAGCTGCTCCTGAGGCGCGGCGGTGGCTTCCTCAGGGGCGGCGGCCTCGGCCTTGCGGTGCAGCAGCAGCGTCCGCAGCCGCTGGGCCTCGGCGATGGTGACGGCGTCCAGGACGAGTTCGTCCTTGCCCGGCCCCTTCCCATGCGAGTGGCGTCCGGTGCCGATCCGCGCGGCGGCCAGCGAGAAGAGCCGGTGCTTCGGCTCGGAGGTGACGTCCACCGTGCGGATCCGGTCGCGCGGAACGGCCCGGTGCTTCCGCGAAAGCAGCCCCGTGCGCCACTCGACCTGCGACTCGGTGATCCGGTAGCGCGAGGTGAGCACGTGCGAGACACCGGTGAACACGGCGATCGCGGTGAACACGAGGCCGACCCACTGCCACGGTTCGCCGTGGCCGAACAGCAGCGCGCCGGCCAGCACCGGCAGCGACTTCACCAGGTCCAGCACGGGCCGGATGAGCAGCATCCGCCGGTCGAGGTGGTGCCACGGCGCGTCCTGCGTGCCCTCGGCGGGCGGCGTGACGGCGGGTTCGGTGCTCTCCGCGGCTTCGGTGGGGGTCACGTCGCGTCCCCGCGGACGGCCTGGGTCGTCTTCGTGAGCTCGTCGGCCAGTACGAGCGCGCGGTCGTGCGCCAGGCCCGAGATGCGCAGCGGGCCGGCCGCGGACGCCGTCGTGACGGTGATCTTCGCCAGCCCGAACAGCTGCTCGAACGGGTCGCGCTCGATGTCGACGGTCTGGATCCGCGAAACCGGCGCGATCCGCCACTCCTGCTTCAGCCAGCCGGACTGCGTGTAGACGGCCTCCTCGGTGACCTCCCAGCGGTGCACGCGGTAGCGCCACTGGGGCATCACGATCAGGTGCAGCGGGCCGAGCACGCAGGAGAGCACCAGCGTCACGGTCAGGAACTCCGGCGCGTCGTCGCTGGTCACCACGATGAGCGTCTGGACGCCGATCAGGATGATCCACAGGATCGAGGCGGTCACCGTCCAGTAGCCGATGGCCCGGCGGCTGACCCGGTGCGCCGGCGGCCGCAGCCGCAGCGCCGTGTTCGTGGTGTGTTCGCTCACCGCTCAAGCGTGCCCGATCAGGGCCTTGCGTGCCCACGACACTTGTCGCGAAGGCGATCCGAACCGGCCTCGAACGCGTGGCGTTACGATCGGCGACACCGTCGGCGGAATGGAATCCCACCCGGGGTGTGTTGTGCTTGACGGATTGGTGTAGCGGAGACCAGGAGGACCCGGTGGGATTCGATCCCGACGACCTGTACGAGGTGGACTCGGACGTCCCCGACCTGACCGGAGCGGTGCTGCTGCACCACTTCGAGGGGTTCATGGACGCGGGCTCGGCGGGCCGTCTGCTGGCCGAGCACCTGCTGGGCGGCGAGCACCGGGTGATCGCCCGCTTCGACGTCGACCGGCTCATCGACTACCGCTCGCGGCGGCCGACGATGACCTACGCGGTCGACCACTGGGAGGACTACGACGCGCCCGAACTGGTCGTGCACCTGCTGCACGACACCGACGGCACGCCGTTCCTGCTGCTGTCCGGCCCGGAGCCGGACCACGACTGGGAGCGGTTCTCCGCGGCGGTCCGCAACCTCGTCGAGCGCTGGGGCGTCCGGCTGACCGCGGGCTTCCACGGCATCCCGATGGGCGCGCCGCACACCCGCCCGCTCGGCGTCACCGCGCACGCGACCCGCAAGGACCTGGTCGGCGACAACCAGCCGCTGCCGAACCGGCTGCAGGTCCCGGGCAGCCTGGCCGCGCTGCTGGAGTACCGCTTCGGCGAGTGGGGCCACGACGCGATGGGCTTCGCGGCGCACGTGCCGCACTACCTCGCGCAGTCGACGTACCCGGCGGCTTCGCTGATCGTGCTCGACGCGCTGAGCCGCGCGACCGGGCTGAGCCTGCCGGAGGGCGAGCTGCGCACGGCCGCCGACCTGGCCGACGCCGAGATCAACCGCCAGGTCGCCGAGTCCGACGAGATCGCCGACGTCGTCCGCGCCCTGGAGCGGCAGTACGACACGTTCATCGAGGCCTCCGACCGCGGCAGCCTGCTGGCGGAGTCGGTCGAGCACATGCCGACGGCGGAGGAACTCGGTTCCCAGTTCGAGCGGTTCCTGGCCGAGCAGAACGGCGGCGACGGCACCGAGCGCTGATGACGCGCTACGACGAGATCGGCATCGGCTACGCGGCGGGGCGGCGGACCGACCCGCGCTGGCTGGCGCCCGTGCTCGCCGCGCTGGGGCCGGCGGCTTCGGTGCTGGACGTCGGCTCGGGGACGGGGTCGTACGAGCCGCCGTCGCGGCGGGTGGTCGCGGTCGAGCCGTCGGTGGCGATGATCCGGCAACGCCCGCCCGGGGCCGCGCCGGTCGTGCGGGCGGTCGCCGAGGCGCTGCCGTTCGCCTCGGGCGCGTTCGACGCCGCGCTGGCGGTGTTGACCGTGCACCACTGGCCCGACTGGCGCGCCGGCCTCGACGAGCTGCGCCGCGTGGCGGGCCGCCGGGTGGTGCTGGCGTACGACACGGCCCGGCACAGCGACTTCTGGTTCGTGCGGGAGTACGTGCCGGAGGTGGCGTCCCTCGAGCGGTCGAGGCCTTCGGCGCCGGAGATCGCGGAGCACCTGGGTGCGGTGTCGGTGGTGCCGCTGCCGGTGCCGTGGGACTTCACGGACGGCGTGTTCCCGGCGTACTGGCGCCGCCCGGAGGCGTACCTCGACCCGGCGGTCCGGCGATCGTGTTCGGCACTGGCGCAGACGTCGCCGGAGGCGGTTACGCGGGGGATCGCGCGGCTGCGGGCGGACTTGGAGTCGGGACGCTGGCAGGCGGACCACGCGGAGCTGCTGGACCTGCCGGAGTGGGACGCGGGGTTCCGGCTGATCGTGGCGTAGGGCTCACCACTCGCTGCGCGCGAGCTTCCCGACGCCTTCCGCCGTGTCGCGGAACCCGGCCTCGCCCAGGACCGCCCGCAGCCGCGCGTTGAACTCCTCGATCGCCGGGCCGACCCGGACCAAAGCCTCTTCGCCGGCCGCCGTCAGCCGCAGCGCCACCGCCCGGTGTTCGTGCGGGCCGGTATGTGCGGGCCGACCAGGCACAGCTGACCCCAGCCAGCTCCCCACCCTCCCTGGGGGGCGTGCCCAAGTCCAGTCTATCGGTGCCCACCGACGGAAAGCCCGGAACATCCGCGAGCCGGCGGAGCTGTTCACAGCGAGTCCGGCATGTGGAGGAATCGCCGCAGCGGAAGAACCGCCCCGGCGGCTCGAGCACCGCGGCCGCCGGAAGCCGGCGGCGGCAACAGTCGCGAACCGGCTGCAACGACGGCCGTGCGACTCACCCGTCGCCGCCTTCACTGGACCTCTTCATGAGCTGGTACAGCGGCATCGCAGCAGCGCACACAGGTCTGGTGGGTCAGACTCCTCGGCGCCCGCCTGACCGAGTTCGGCGACGGCGCGGCCACCCTCGAACTGGACATCCGCGAAGAACTCCACCAGCAGAACGGTTACGTCCACGGCGGCGTGCTCGCCTACGCCGCGGACAACGCGCTGACCTTCGCCGCCGGCATCGTCCTCGGCCCGGCGCTGCTCACCGCCGGCTTCACGATCGACTACCTCCGGCCCGCGGTCGGCGAGGTCCTGCGCGCCCGCGCCGTCGTCGTGCAGGCCGGGCGGTCGCGGGCCACCTGCCGCTGCGAGCTGTACACAGTGGACGGAGAGACCGAGCCGGTCCTGTGCGCCGCCGCGCAGGGGAGTGCGCGGCGGAAAGGCTGAAAGCTTCTGGACCGGTAGGCGTGGTCGGCCGTTTCGGGTGCGCGGGCGATGGTCGAGGGGATCATCCACCGGTATCGGGGCGGGTCGGCGGGCTGCTGGTTGCCCACCACCCCGAAGCCTGATTGTGACTACGGCCGGTGGTACCGCGTCAAGGCGGGAAAGATGCCTTGACCCGGCACCACCGGCCGTGTTCTGGCTTCGGATCGGGGTGGGGGGAGGTCTGGGTGGGGTGCGGGTTCGGCTGTCAGCTTCCCGTTCGGGTCGGTGACGCAACCGAATCCGAAACCGGAACTCTAACCGTGGCAGCCTTCTTCGTTCAGCGGCCCGAACGACGGCAGCACCAGCCCGCAGAGGTAGCCGTCGATCCACCGGCCGTTCCCCGCCAGGTTCGTCCCCAGCCGGACGAACGGGGCGAACGCGCGGAGCCCCGCGGCCAGCGCGTCCTGGTTGCGCTGCAGCATCGACGTCAGCTGGTCGAGCTCGGTGAGCAGCGGGCCGACCCGGGACTCGCCGATCAGCCCGGACACCTCCGACGACAACCGCCGTGAGCCGTCGAGCAACGTGGTGATCGCCGCCTCGCGGCTGCTTATCGAGGCGAGCAGCTCGTTGCCGTCTTCGATGAGGCGGCGCACCGCCGCGTCGCGGTCCACCAGCGTCTGCGAAACCACCCGCGTGTTGCCCAGCAACGACCTCAGCTGCCGGTCGCGGGAGGCGAGGGAGTCCGACAGCCGCGAGAGCCCGGTCAACGCGGCGCGGACGCTCTGCGGCGTGTCCGCCAGCGTCGCCGACAGCGTGTCGAAGCTCTTCGCCAGCCGCGCGGTGTCGATTCGGTCCACTGTGGACGAGAGGTCACCGAACGCCGCGAGGATGTCGTAGGGCACCGTGGTGCGGGAGCGCGGGATGGGCGATCCCGGGTCGAGCGTGCCCTCGCCCTGCGGGTCGAGGGCGAGGTACTTCTGGCCCAGCACGGTCTTCAGCCGGATCGCCGCGGTCGTCGCGTCGCCCAGCCAGGCTCCCTTGGCCCGGAACGAAACCAGCACGTGGTCGCCGCGCAGCCGCACGTCCGACACCCGGCCGACCTCGACGCCGGCGATGCGGACGTCGTTGCCCACCGCCAGCCCGGCCGCTTCGGCGAACTCGGCCGCGTAGGTCGTCCCGTCGCCGATCACCGGCAGGGACCGCGCGTTCAGCGCCGTCACCACGCCAAGGGCCAGCACGGCCAGCCCGGCGAGCGCCGTCCGGACCGGGGCGTCGGCAGCCCGAAGTGCTGACATGGCGTCAAGAGTGACCCACCTCACGTCGAGTCGCCAGTCGAGCCCCCCGATGAGAGGAATCGGGATATTCACGGTATTCGAGCGCGTTGGCCGCCCGGTCGGTCATCCAGGTGAAGATCCCGCCGAACAGCCGGGTGCTCAGCATCCGGTAGGCGCGGTTGCGGCTGCGGATCTTCGCGGCCGTGTGCGGCGCGAGGAAGTTGCCGGAGCCCTTGCCGTTCTTCTGCCCCACCGTGGCCGGCTTGCGCAGCCGCTGCTCGTACTTCGCGAACGCCGTCACGTGGTCGCCGCCGGCCGCCGCGAGTTCGCCGGCCAGCACCTGGGCGCCCATCATCGCGAGCCCGGTGCCGGACCCGCCGGGCCCGGCGCACCACGCGGCGTCGCCGAGCAGCACGACCCGGCCCTTCGACCAGCGGTCGAGGTGGATCTGGCTGATCGAGTCGACGTACAGGTCGTCGGCCGCGGGCAGCGCTTCGAGCAGCTTCGGCGTCTCCCAGCCGGTGTCCGCGAACAGCTGCGCGATCAGGGCCCGCTGCTCTTCCGGCGTCCGCCGGTGGAATTCGACGCCGTCGGCGGCGAAGACCAGGCTGACGTGCAACCGGTCCGGCAGCCGGTGGCTGCCCGCGGTGAGGCCGCGGCCGGGCTCGTTGTACATGACGCTGGCGTGGTCGAGCCCGAGGTGGTTGGGCGCGGTGTAGCCGGCGATGCCGAAGCCGAGGTCGCTCCGGAAGTCCCGCTCCGGCCCGAAGGCGGCGGCCCGCACCCCGGAGTGCACGCCGTCGGCCCCGACGACGAGGTCGAACTTCCGCGGCGCACCGCGGCGGAAGGTGACTTCGACGCCGTCCGCGGTTTCGGTGAGGCTCGTGACGCGGTCGCCGAAGACGTATTCGGTGTGGTCCGCGGTGTGCTCGTGGAGGATCCGCGCCAGGTCGCCGCGCAGGATCTCGACCTCGCCGCTCCACGCGGCGCCGGGCACGGTCAGCACCGGACGGCCGTCGAGGCCGAGTACGGTCTGGTCGCCCATCGCCGTCTCGTAGCGGCGGATTTCGTCGAGCACCCCCATCGCGGACAGCAGTTTCACCTGTTCACCGCGGAAGTCGACGGCTTGGCCGCCGGGTCGCAGCGCGGGCGCGGACTCGACGACGGTCACCCGGTAGCCGGCGCGGTGCAGCCAGTGGGCGGCGGACGGGCCGGCGATGCCCGCCCCGGAAACGAGCACGGTCTTGGTGGTCATCGGAAGGGTTCCTCTCGGTTCGGTCGGTGCCGACGCCGAGAGTGCGGGTGCCCGCTTACCGTCCTCGCACGGTCCGCTGACGGTTCGGTCAGTGCGCCGCGGTTGCACTCGCTAACATGACCCGGGTGGACCGCGCCGCCGACGGCCGGATCCAGGAGGACGGCGACGAAGTCGTCGAGGCACGCATCCTGGATGCCGCTGCACACCTGATCGCCGAAGAGGGCTTCGGCCGGTTGAAGATCGGCGGCGTCTGCGCCCGCTCGGGCTACGCGCGGTCGGTCGTCTTCCAGCACTTCGGCGACAAGGACGGGCTCGGGGAACGGCTCGTCGAGCACGCCGTGGCGGCGTTCACCGACGCCTACAGCGAGGCCGTCGCGGCCCGCACCGGCTCGGCGAACGCGACGCCGATGGACATGCTGCGGGCGCTGCTGGACATCATCTTCGAGCTGATCCGCACGATGCCGACGCTCAACCAGGCCTTCCTGGCCCTCTGGGGCGACGCGGCGGCGGAGTACTCGGCGTTGCGCGGCGCGCTGACCGAGGCCGACCGCCGGTTCCGGTTCGCCATCGCGCAGACCGTGGCCAGCGGGGTCGCGGACGGCTCCATCACCGGTGTCCGCGACCCCGATTCGTACGCCTCGGCGTTGCTGGCCCAGCTGCGCGGGATCTCGATGCAGGCGTTGATCGACCCCGACGGCGTCGACCTGCGCGGCCTGCGCGCCGAACTCGAGCGCAGCGTCGATCGGCTGTCCGCCGGGTTCCGCGGCACGCTTTAAAGCGCGTACACGATGCTTCGCAGCACGATCACGCCGATGAAGACGAGCGTGAAGGCGAGGTCGAGCGAAATCCCGCCGATCCGCACCGGCCGCACGACCCGCCGCACCGGCCCGATCACCGGCTCGGTCGCGGCGTAGGCCAGGCCGCGGGCGCGCCGCGCCCACGGCGGGGTGTTGCCGACCACCGCGACCCAGTCCAGCACCATCCGCGCGACCAGCACCAGCAGGTACAGGCTCAGCGCGAACCCGAGCAGCGTCCCTAGCGCACCCATGGCCCCTCCGTTCTTCCTGCTCCGACAACGCACGGGACGGCCGTGGAGTGCCAGTTCTGTCCGGTTCACAGGATTTCGACAGGATCGGGTGACGGCGTTCACGGGCGGTAGCGATCAGCCGAAGGTGGCCACGAGCCGCCCGTCGGAGGCGAAGGACCACTTCACCGTGCCGGTGTAGGACGCGCACCGCGACCCGTTCTCGCCCGTCCAGAACTGGTCCGAGCTGTCAACGCTGCCGACGGTCTTGTCGTTCGACCCGCCACCGGCGAAGCGGCACGAGGTGTCGTTGCGGAACACCGAAGTCCCGGTGTCGAAGGAGAAGTTGCGTTCGGCGTTGTCGATGCCGACGTCGTCCGAGACGGACATGGAGCCGGGATTGCTGTTGTGGGTGAACCCGTGGTGGCCGTTGCGGTCGCCGTTCTTGTTGACCGTGCCGTCGCCGAGGGTGCCGTTGGCGTAGGCGAGGGAGTCCTCGATGGTCACCGGGCTGACGGGACCGTGTCGGTCTTGGTGTAGAGGTCCCAGCCGTCGTCGATGTTGTGGTGCGAGAGGGCGAGGCCGCGGTTGGCGGGTCGTCGGTGCTGAAAACGCTTTCAGGCCCATCGGCCCGGCGTGCGGACGAGGCCGTCAGTCCTCGTCCGGGGTGACCAGTGCGGTCAGCAGCCGGGGCAGCACCTGGTTGACGTAACGGTTGTCCGCCCGGTCGGGCAGTTCGTCGAGGATTGCTCGTTCGAGCATCGTCTCGTACAGCCGGACGATCGTGATGACGGCGCTCTCGGGTTCGACCGCCAGGCGCAGGCCCAGCCGGCCGACCAGGTCGAGCAGGATTCCGGCGAGGGCGGCGTGGAACCGGCGCTCGGCGGCGGCCGTCGGTGCGCGCAGTTCGGGCTGGCGCAGGGCCTGGGCGCGGAATTCGGCGTTGAGCAGGTACCACGTCTCGTCCGCGGTCAGCGACTCCATGAACAGCGCGGCCGCCTCCTGCAGCACGCGCGTGGCCGCGTCCGCGGACGTCGGGTCCACCGTCGCGGTGGCTTCGGCGACCGCGGCGCGCAGCCGCTGGATGCGCTCCTGCATCTGCACCTCGTAGACCGCGAGGAACAACTCCTCCTTGCTGGCGAAGTTGGAGTAGAAGGCGCCGCGGGTGAACCCCGCGCGGTCGCAGATCAGCTCGACCGGCGCGTCGCGGATCCCCAGTTCCGAGAAGACGTCGTGCGCCGCCTCGATGACCCGCCGCCGGGTCTCCGCGCGTCGCCGGGTCATCCCTCTCGGGCTCGCCTCGCCGGTCGTCATGCCGCCACCTTACGTTTCCCGGTCCACCCGGAGGAGTGACGCGATGCACTCTGCATCGGATACATCCTGCATTACGATACACGACGTATCCAACGTGGTCAGGAGGCCTCGTGTCGTCGTTCCTCTACCGGCTGGGCCGCACCGCCGCCCGCGCCCGAGTGCTCGTGCTGGCCCTGTGGGTGGTGGTCCTGGCCGCGGCCGGCGGGGCGGCCCTGCTGTTCAACCAGGGCACCGACGACGCCTTCGCGATCCCCGGGTCGGAGTCCCAGGACGCGCTGGACCACCTCGGCCGGGTCTTCCCCGAAGTCAGCGGCACGTCGGCCCAGCTGGTCCTGGTGGTGCCGGACGGCGCGAAGGCCGACACCCCGGGCAACCGTGCCGCGGTGGCGCAGGCGGTGACCCGCATCGGGAAGCTGGACCAGGTCGCCACCGTCGTGAACCCGTTCGACGAGAACGTCAGCGGCGCGGTATCGGACGACGACCGGGCCGCGCTGATCGCCGTACCGCTGAAGGTCCAGCTCGCCGCCGTCGACCCGGGTACCAAGGCCGGGCTCGCCACGATCGCCGACGACCTCGGGCGCCAGACCGGCGCGAAGGTGTACACCGGCGGCGACGCGTTCTCCGACCGGGTGCCGAAGCTCAGCCCCACCGAGGGCATCGGCCTGCTCATCGCGCTACTGGTCCTGGTGCTGATGTTCCGGTCCCTGATCGCCGCGGTCATGCCGCTGCTCACCGCGGTCCTCGGGGTCGGCGTCGCGATCGGGCTGATCTTCCTCGCCACCCCGGTCACGCCCATTTCCTCGACCGCGCCGATGCTGGCGGTGATGATCGGGCTCGCGGTCGGCATCGACTACGCCCTGTTCCTGCTGTCCCGGCACCGCGACCAGCTCGCGGAAGGCCTCGACGTCGAGGAGTCGATCGCCAGGGCCACCGCCACCGCCGGCTCGGCGGTGATCTTCGCCGGCCTCACCGTCGTCATCGCCCTGCTCGGCCTGGCCGTCGCGGGGATCCCGTTCCTGACCACCATGGGCGTCGCCGCCGCGGTGGCCGTGGCACTGGCGGTCGGGATCGCCGTCACGCTGGTGCCGGCGCTGATGTCCTTCGCGGGCAAGCGGTTGCGGCCGCGCGCCCCGAAACCGAAGCGGACCCGGCGCCGCCGGAAGCCGCGGATCGCGCGCTGGTGGGTCCGCGCCGCGACGAAGGCGCCCCTGGTCACCGTGCTGGTCGTGGTCGGCGGGCTCGCGGTGTGCGCGATTCCCGCGACGAGCCTGCGGCTGGCGTTGCCGGACAACGGAACCGAGGAGCACGGCAGCCCGGCCCGCGACACCTACGAAGTCGTCAGCGAACACTTCGGCCCCGGCTACAACGGCCCGCTGATCGTCACCGCCGACATCATCACCAGCACCGACCCGATCGGCCTGGTGAACAAGATCGCCGACGAGATCCGGCACGTCCCCGGCGTCGCTTCGGTCCCGCTGGCCACCCCGAACCCCAAGGGCGACACCGGGATCATCCAGGTCGTCCCCACCACCGCGCCGGACTCCGCGCAGACCGACGACCTGGTGGCCCGGCTGCGCGGGCTGGAGCCGCACTTCCGTGAGGTCTACGGCACGCAGACCGCGGTCACCGGCATCACCGCGGTCGGCATCGACGTCTCCGCCCAGCTCGGCAGCGCCCTGCTCCCGTTCGGCATCCTGGTCGTCGGGCTCTCGCTGATCCTGCTGGCCATGGTGTTCCGCTCGATCTGGGTGCCGATCAAGGCCACCGCCGGCTACCTGCTCTCGGTCGCGGCGGCCTTCGGGGCGACGTCGTTCGTGTTCGTGCAAGGACACCTCGCGGACGTCCTGAACGTGACGCACACCGGCAGCGTGATCAGCTTCCTGCCGATCATCCTCATGGGTGTCCTCTTCGGACTCGCCATGGACTACGAGGTCTTCCTCGTCTCCCGGATCCGCGAAGACTACGTCCACTCGCGCGATCCGCACCACGCGATCGAGTCCGGGTTCATCTCCGCCTCGCGCGTGGTGGTCGCGGCCGCGGTGATCATGTTCGCGGTGTTCGCCGCGTTCGTGCCCGAAGGCAGCGCCACCATCAAACCCATCGCGTTCAGCCTTGCCGTCGGGGTCTTCATCGACGCCTTCATCGTCCGGATGACCCTGGTGCCCGCCGTGCTGGCGTTGCTCGGCCGCCGGGCCTGGGGGCTGCCGCCGAAGCTGGACCGCGCGCTGCCGGTGTTCGACGCCGAGGGCGACGCGCTCGTGCACGAACTGCGGCTCGCGGACTGGCCCGGCACGGACGAGGCGATCAGCGCCCGCGGCCTGCGCATGGAGGACGACCGCGGGCGTCCGGTGTACCGGGACGTCGACCTGCGCGTTCCCCGCGGCGGCGTGCTGGTGCTGCACGGCACGGGGGCCTGCGGCAAGACCGCGCTGGCGTACACGCTGGCCGGCCGGGTCACCAAGTTCACCGGCGACCTCAAGGTGCTCGGCCGGGTGCTGCCCCAGCACACGCACGCCCTGCGCCGCGACGTCGCCGTCATCCCGTGCCGCGGCACAGCGGACCCGGCCCGGCAGATCGCCCGCGACGGCGACGCCGGGCTCGTCGTGGTCGACGACGTCGACCTCGTGCTGCGCGCCGACGTCCGCGACCACGTCCGCAGGCTCGTCGCCGAGCGGGGTGCCACGACTTTCGTGCTGACCTGCCAGGACCCCGAACGCATCGCGGACCTGCTGCCCGCGGGCGCACACCTGCACACCCTCACCGCCGTCCAGCCCGCCGAGGTCCGCTGATGCTCAAGCCGTTCGCCGATTCCGCCCGTGCCCTCGCCACCGGGCCGCTGACCTGGCGCACCTGGGCCGGCCTGATCGCCGTGCCGCTCATCGTCATGGGCCTGCTCACGTGGGCGTTCTGGACACCGGACGCCAACCACGGCACGGCCAAGGCCGCCGTGGTCAACCACGACGAACCCGTCCAGGTCAACGGCCAGACCATCCCTCTCGGCCGTCAGCTGGCGGGTTACCTGACCCACAGCGAAGATTCGGCCTACGACTGGGTCCTCACCGACGCCGACGACGCCGCCGCCGGTCTCGCCGACGGCAGCTACGCGGCCACGGTGACGATTCCGAAGGACTTCTCCGCCCGCGCCACCTCGAGTGCCACCGCCAAACCGCTCGAGGCTCGCCAAGCGCAGCTGCAGGTGCAGACCTCCGACGCGGCCGGCGTCAGCGACCCCGGCCTGGCCGACCACATCGCCCAGGCCACCCAACGGACGTTGAACCAGCAGGTCGTGCAGACCTATTTGGACAACGTCTACATCGGATTCACCACCCTGCACCAGAAGGTCGGCCAAGCCGCGGACGGCGCGGCCCAGCTGGCCGACGGGACGCGTCAGCTGGACGATGCCGCCGGGCAGCTGCGCACCGGCGCCGGCCAGCTCGCCAACGGAACCGCCCAGCTCGCCACCGGCTCCGGCAAGCTGGCGTCCGGGCTCACCCAGGCCGAGCGCGACACCGCGCAGCTGCCCGCGCTGACCCGGCAGCTGGCCGACGGCGCCGACCAGGTCGCCGACGGCAACGAACAGCTCGCCGGCGTCGTCGTCCCGCTGGCCAACCGGATCATCGCCGCGCTCGACGCCGTCCCGTCGGCGAGCAGCGCGGCCCAGCAGTTCCGGCAGCTCGCGGACGAGTGCACCGGCTCCCCTGCGTTCTGCGACCGGCTCCGGGCGACCGCGGACCGGTTCACCACCGACGCGGGCAAGATCGACGGCGTCAAGGCCGCCGTCCGCGCCAACGCCGTCAAGGCCCGCGACGCCGTTCAGGCCCTGGCCACCGGCGCCCGCAAGGTCGCCGTCGGCAACGCGCAGCTCGCCGCGAAGTCGAAGGAGCTGGCCGCCGGCATCGCGTCCGCCGCCAGTGGCGCGAGGCAGCTCGACACCGGCGTCCGGCAGGCGAACTCCGGCGCGCAGAAGCTCGCCTCCGGAGCCGGGCAGCTGAAGGACGGGACCAAGAAGGCCGACGACGGCGCCCGGGAACTCGCCACCCAGCTGGACCAGGGCCGCGATCAGGTGCCCAGTTACACCGACGCCGAACGCGCGCACCTCAAGACCGTCGCGGCCGACCCGAGCACCGCCACGACCGACGGCACCCCGATCGGCACCCTGGCCCTGACGTTGTTCGCCGCGCTCGCCCTGTGGGCGCTGGCGCTGGCCACCTACATCGTCACCCGGGCCGTGCCGGACGGCGTCCTGACCGCGCGCGAACCGACGTGGCGGATCATCGTCCGCGCCGCCATCCCCGGCGCCACCGCGGCGGCCCTGGCCGCGGTCGCCATCACCGCGATCGCCGTCCCGGTGCTCGAACTCGGGTTCGTCGGCACCCTCGGCTTCCTGCTGATCGCGCTGCTGGCCGCCTCGGCGTTCGTCGCGCTGAACCAGGCCGCCACGGCGATCTTCGGCCGCGCCGGCCGGATAGCGTCTCTCGCGGTGCTGGTCCTGGCGGGCGCGACCGGCGTCGTCTCGACGCTGCCGGGGCCGCTGTACGCCATCGCGGACTACCTCCCGACCCACGGCGCCGTCCTGGCGCTGCGGGCCGCGGCCACCGACGGCACCGGCCTCACGACCGGGGTCGCCCAGCTCGCCGCGTGGCTGGTGGTCGGGACGCAGGTCTCGATCCTGGTCACCGACCGGCGCCGCTACCTGTCCGCCAAGAGCATCCGGCTGCGCCACGCCCACCCGCTGGCGACCGTCTGACCGCGAGAGCCGATCTCACCGTTCAGCGCCGGTCAGGCCGTTGAGCACGAGGTTCGTGACGGTGTCGGCGGTGGCGCCGTCCGCGCTGGGCAGGGCGTGGTTGAGGCCGACGAGCATCGCGCCCACCGCGATGGCCAGCAGCTCGGGATCCCCGGGCAGTGGCTGGCCGCGGTCACGCAGGTCCTCCAGGTGCCGCCTCAGCGGGGTGGTCCAGTGGGCCAGCTCGTCCCGCAGCCGCCCGGACGCCGGGGAAGCCGCGATCGCCGACTGCAGCAGGGCGACGGCGGTCGGGCGGTGGGTGCGCAAAGCCGTCCAGCAGGCCGTGATGTGCTCGCGGATCGTGTCCGTGGTGGGACGCGGGGCCGCGGCCAGTTCGCCGCGCAGGGCCGCGAGGATCTGCTCCTTGCCGGTGAAGTGGGTGTAGAAGGAGCCCGCCGCACGGCCGGCCGCGGCGGCGATGTCGGTGATCTTGGTGTCGAGGTAGCCGCGTTCGGCGAACAGCCGCTTCGCCGCGGCCAGCAGGTCCGTCCGGGTACGGCTCGCGAGTTCGGCTCGGCTGGCCATCAGCTCGCGAGGAGGTGCTCGGCGGATTCGTGGAGCGGGGATCGCACCCTGCCGGGGTCGACGTCGACGAGGGCGTGGTCGCGTTTGCGCCGGCGGACGGCGACCATGACCGCTTCGAGCCGGCCGACGCGATCGGCGAGGCCCAGCGCTCGGGCGCCTTCGGTCGTCGCCCAGGCCAGGGCCTGCTTGGCGGTGATCGTCGCGGTGAGGGCGAAAGAACCGGTGTCCTGCCGGTGCCGCTCGTGGTCGTGGCCCCGCTGGGCGGCGAGGGCGATGCGGGCGGCGGAGAGCACGTCGGCGCGTTCGGCGTCGGGCCGGTGCGGCGCCATGGTGATCACGCGCGCGCCGCGCAGCAGGACACGGCTCACCGCGGCACATCCGGCGTCATGGTGCGGACGGCGGTGCGGGTCGAGGCGAGGAAGTCGTGGGTGGCGATGTGCCCGAGGTAGCCGTCGGGCCGGACGAGCAGCAGCGTGTCGCCTTCGATCCCGTAGCCGGTGCGGAAGCTGCCCGGTCCGTCGACGGTGAGGCGGCGCAGCGGTGCTCCCGTGGCGGGCCAGTCGAGTTCGGCGCTCGCCGCGGCGGCCTGCGTGCCGTGGGCGAGGAGGGTGAAGTGCGGCCCTCGGAAGGTGCCGAACAGCCGTGAGCCGCCGAGGTCGGCGTCCGGGGCCCGGTCGCCGATCTGCAACGTCGCCGTGCGGTCGGCTTCGGCCGGGGCGAGCGGGCCGCCGTGGTAGGTGATGGACAGCTGCTGTTCGTCCTTGCCGCGGCGCAGGCTCGACGGGTCGAATTCGGCGAGGCCTTCGTACTTCTTCGTGGACAACCCGAGCACGCCCGCGGCGATGGGGAGGCGTTCGGCTTCGTAGGTGTCGAGCAGCCGCGGGTCGGCTCCGGCGAGGACCTGGGCGAGTTTCCAGCCGAGGTTGTAGGCGTCCTGGATGCCGGTGTTGAGGCCTTGGGCCCCGGCGGGGGTGTGCACGTGGGCGGCATCGCCGGCGAGGAAGACCCGGCCGCGGCGGTAGGCCTCGACCAGGCGGATGTTGGGCCGGAACACCGACCGCCACTGGATGTCGCGCACGGCGATGTGCCGGTTGCGGGTGTGCGCCCGGATCCGCCGGGTGATCGCCTCCTCGCCCTCGGGCGGTTCTTCGCCGGGAGCCAGGCGGATCATCCACTGGAACAGGTCGGTGTGCGGCAGCGGGCAGGCGCCGGTGAACCGGCCTTTCACGCCGGGCCAGACGTGCCAGCGGTCGCGGGACAGGCCGGTGGTGACGGCGTCGACGATCAGCATCCGGTCCTGCTCGTCGGTCTCGCCGAGGAAGCCGAGGTCGAGGTGCTTGCGGACGGCACTGGACCCGCCGTCGGCGCCGACGAGGTAGCGGGTGGTGATCCGTTCGGGGCCGTGGTCGCCGGTCACGGTGGCGGTGACCGACGTGTCGTCCTGGTCGAAGCCGGTGAGTTCGCGGCCGTATTCGACCTTGCCGCCGAGCTGCTCGAGCCGGTCGTGCAGCACGGCGTCGGTGCGGGACTGGGGCATCAGCCGGGTGTTCGGGTAGGGGACATCGGCGGTGGCTCCGCGGTTGCGGAACATCCGCCACGGCACGGCGACCGGACCCAGGTGAATACCCAGCCGGGGGTAGTCGCTGCTGCCGGCGAGGACGTCGTCGAGCGCGCCGAGGTCGTCGAACACCTCGAGCGTGCGGGGCTGGAGGCCTTTGGCGCGGGAGCCGTCGAAGGAGTGCGGGGCCTTGTCGATGATCCGGACGGCCAGGCCGCGGCGGGCCAGGTCGATGGCGAGGGTGGTGCCGGCCGGGCCGGCCCCGGCGATCAGGACATCAAGGGTGTCGTTCATGGTTCGAGCCGTTCCGGGTGGGGAACGGTGAACGACGCGAGCAGGTCGCCGACGTCGTCCGGCCGTTCGTAGGGGGCCATGTGGCCGCATTCGGTGATCACGTGCGTCTGCCGCGGACGCAGCAGTTCGTGCACGGTGTCCAGGTGGGTGATCGGGGTGACGCGGTCGTCGTCGCCCCACACCAGCAGGACCGGCAGTCCCAGGTTGCCCGTGCTGCGGAACAGGTCCTGCCGCTCGTGGAGCGGGAAGTCCTGCAGGGTCTGGAAGAACGCGTAGAGGGAGCCTTCGTAGCGGTAGGCGTCCTGCACCATGGCGACCAGCCGGGCGGACAGGCTGGGGTCGCGGACGTTGTGCCCGAGGTGGCCTTCCAGGAGCTTGCGGCCGAAGCGCCGGGCGACGAACCCGGCCACGGTGTCGTTGCGCAGCAACCGCTGCGGCAGCGGCCGCGCGCCCAGCCCGGCCGGGCCCACGATCGTGAGCGTGGCCACGGTCTCGGGAAAGAGGTTCGCGTAGGCCATCGCGACCAGGGCACCCATCGACGTGCCGACGACGTGGTGCGGACCGCTCAGGCTCAGCGCGGCGGTGAGCTCGGCCAGCTGCCGCACGAACAACGCTTCGTCGTAGCGGCCCCGGACCCGGTCGGAACAGCCGCGCCCGTAGGCACTGTAGGCCAGGGTGCGCCGCCCGCGGGCGTGCAGCCGCGCGGCGAGGGAGTCCCAATAGGACAAGGGGATCGTGATGCCGGGAACCAGCACGGCGAGTTCGCCGTCGTCGGGGCCGGTCAGCTCGTAGTGCGTCACCCCGTCGGACAGGGTGACGAAGGCACCGCGCAGGGCCGGCCGCGTGGCCGCATCCAGCCGGCGATCCTCATCGGAGGCGACGAAGTACTTCATTGCAGGAACTCCCTGATCGCCTTCGCCACCCAGGCCGGGTCTTCTTCCGGCAGCAGGTGGCCACCGTCGGCGTGGACGCGCTCGGTGGCGCTGGGAATGTCGCGGGCGAAGTGCTGCCCGTCGATCTCCGCGCTGCGCAGGACCAGCGTCGGGACCGCGATCTTCGGGATGTCGGCGCTGCGGTCGGGCTGGTCGGTGGTGGCGAAGTCGACGAACGCCGACCGGTTCCCCGGACGGCTGGTCAGCGCGTGCACCCGGTCGACCATCGCGTCGTCCACGATCGCCGAGTTCGCGCCGACGGCCTCGCGCAGACCGCGTTCGGTCGCGCTCCGCGGCAGCCAGCGTCGCAACAGCGGGCGCAGCACCGGGTTCCGGGCCAGCCGCAACCCGGCGGGCAGCGTCTTCTCCGGGTAGCCCGTGGCGTTGACCAGCACCAGCCGATCCACCCGCTCGGGCGCGTCCAGAGCGAGGTTCCACGCGATGTTGCCGCCGAGCGAGTTCCCCACCAGCGCGAAGTGCGGCACCTCGAGGGCGGTCAGGAAACGAGCGATCGTGCCCGCGTAGGTCCGGACGCGGTAGTCGCGATCGGGCCGCGGTCCCGTCCGCCCGAAGCCGGGCAGGTCCGGGCGGATCACGTCGAAGGACGACGACAACAGCTCCGCCACCCGTCCGAAGCCCTCCAGCGAGGACCCGCTGCCGTGCAGCAGCACCACGGCGGGCCCCCGGCCTGCGCGGACGTAGTGGATGCGCTGGCCGTCGATGGCCACTGACTGCGTGCTCTCCATAATGGCAACAGTGTTGCCACTATTGCGGCGGGTGTCAACCGCGGCCATACTGAACGGGTGACCAGTCCGTCCCCGGCCGCTCGGCGGTCACGAGGCCGTCCCGCCGTCCCGCTGGACCGGATCCTCGCCGCGGCCCTGCAGCTCGTCGACGAGGAAGGCGCCGAGGCCCTGTCGATGCGGAGCCTCGCCCAGCGGCTCGAATCCGGCACGGCCACGCTCTACCGCCACTTCGGCAACCGGGCGACGTTGGTCAACCACGTCGTCGACCGGGTGTTCGGCGAGGTCGACCTCGATCCACGGGCACTGGCGGAGCTGAGCTGGGACCAGGCCTGCCAGGTCGTCGCCCAGGCGATGTTCGACGCGCTGGGCCGGCACCGGAGGGTCGCGCCCCTGCTGATCGAGCAGACCCCGACCGGGCCGAACGCGATGGTGCTGCGGGAACGCTGCCTGGCCGTCCTGCTCGACGGCGGGCTGCCGCCGAGTGTCGCGGCGCGCGTCTACGCGACTCTCTCGCGCTACGTCCTCGGGTTCGCCATCCAGCTCGCCGGCACCGAGGACGGCGCCGAACGGGAGCGGGCGTCAGCGCACTTCCACGACCTGCCGCCCGCCGGCTTCCCGGCCACGCGCGCGGCCGCGGACTCGTTGCCGGTGCCGCTGGAGGACGAGTTCGCCTTCGGCCTGGAGCTGATCGTCACCGGCCTGCGCCGGCTGCACGCTACGGCAGGACGAGCAGGGTGATGGAGTTCGCCGGGTAGGTCGTGGTGACGCGGCCGCGGTTCACCGGCAGGTCGCCGCCTCGCACGATCGAGGAAAGATCGGCGGCGCCGTAGGTGAACCGCTGCGCCTTGCCCTTGCCGGCGGCGCCGGTGATCGACAGCGGGGCGGAGAGCTCGGTGGCCGTCTTGTTGACCACCATGAGCGTGAGCGCCCCGTCGCAGCGGCGTTGCGCGCCGTAGATCGCGAGCTGCCCCTGGTCGGTGCTGGCCGCCGAGACGCTGACGTCGCCGAACTTGCCGCCGGCACCGTCGTAGTTGCGGTACATCCGGAACGCGTAGGCGGCCGGGTCCGTGGGCTTGGGCTCGCCCCAGATGGTGGCCAGGTCGAGGCCCTCGCGGCCGAAGATGCCGAGGACGTCGGCCTCGGCCAGCGCGCCGTTGATGTCGTCGAGGGCGCCCCAGTTGTATTCGGTGATGGCGGTCCGGGTGCCGGGGTAGTACCGGTCGACCCACTGCTTCATCGTGCGGATGAACTGCAGTGGTGGCGCGTTGACCCCGCTCGGGCCGATCCAGGATTCCTCGACGTAGGACGGGTCCCACAGGGAGCGCGTCGACCGCAGCCGCCACGCGTTGGCTTCGGGCGTCTTGTCGCCGCTGATCTGGGGGTAGTAGTGCTGGTCGAAGTAGTCGAGCAGCCGCTTGCCGGCGGTGTTGCTCGCGTCCTTCATGTTCTTCAGGAACCACTGGGACAGGTTGAGCCCGCCGTGGGCGGCGGCGTCGGTGCCCGGGGCGCAACCGTCCACACCGGACGCGACCCATTCGCAGTAGCCCCAGCCCGAAGGGCCGAGGACCGCCGCGCGCGGGTCGGCGGCCTTGACGGCGGCGGCGGTCGCCGTGCTCTTGCTGCCCAGCTCGTCGTCGCTCACCGGCTGCGGGTGCACGTCCCGGTGCGTGGAGCTCCACAGCACCGGTTCGTTGTCGAGTTCGTAGATGGGGACGCCGCCGCGCGCCGCCGGGCCGAACCGGCTCACCAGGTGCGAGACCATTTCGCCGGCGAAGGCCGCGTCCGCCGGGACGGAGGTGTCCGTCGGCTCGGCCCCGGTCAGGTCGGTGTTGTCGAGCCGGCCGTTGCCGCAGTTGGCGTCCCACTGGTCGAACGAGTCCTGGCTGGGGAAGCGGGTGGCGGGGAAACCACAGGCGTGCGGCCACTCCGGCCCGTCCTTCGCCACCCAGCCGGACATCGGCAGGGTGACGACCTGCTTGCTCCCGCGGTCGCGGTTGCGCTGGACGTAGGCCTCGAGGGTGTTGTCCGGCCCGGCCACGATGTTCTCGAAGTACCAGTCACTGCCGGTGTTGTAGGTGTGGTTCTTGAAATTGTAGCGGCTGCTCGCGTTGCCGCCCCAGCGCGAGACCGGCGTGCCGAGCTCGGCGACGAGCGCGGGGTCGCCGCCGTTCATCCCGTAGATGTCCGGGCTGATCGCGTGCCGGGCCGCGCGGAGGTCCACTGACAGGCTGAGCCCGGCGGCGGAAGCCGGTGGTGCCGCGGTGGTCAGGAGCGCAGCCACCAGGCAACCGCCTGCCGCGAGGGGCTTGCCGGACCGTGGGCGATTCCACCGCTGAGCAGCCACCGGGAACTCCTGACGTCGTCGTGTGGGAGCGCTCCCACACGATACCGGCGGTGGGCCGGGCGTCAATCGGCCGAGTGGAAGCGGTGCCGGTCTCGTCTGTGCACCAGGGCATTCGCCCCCGTCGGCGGTGGTAACTTTCCGCGAAGCCGGGACGCTGTGCTCAGGCGGCGGTGTCCGGCGTCGCGGCGGCGTCGAGGTCGGGCAGTGGCCTGCTGCAGATGTCGTGGGCTTCGGCCGCGGTGAGGCCGAGCATGCGCAGCAGGTCCTCGGTCACCTCGTCGGTCGCCGCGGCGTCGTCTCGCTCGGGCCGGCAGTGCAGCAGGTGGCCGAGTCCGAGCGCGGTGCCGGCGACCGTGACCATGGCGAGTTCGGGGTCGGTGACGGTGAAGCGGCCGGCTCGCACGGCGGCCTCGATGTCGCGGCGGGCCCGGGGAGCCAGCCCGCTTTCCGCGGTGGCGAGTTCGAGCCCGTGGTGCAGGAGGACCTTGCTGAGCTCGGGGTGCTTCCGGTGCAGGCGCCCGGTCAGCCGGAAGCTCTGCGCGAAGACCTGGGCCGGGTCGTCGAGGCCGGTGGTCAGCTCGTCCAGCAGGGCGCCGTGGGTGTCGAGGGCGTCCTCGACCGCCGCCCGGTAGAGCTGCTCCTTCGTCTCGAAGTGGTTGTAGAACGACCCCATCCCGACGTCGGCGGCCTGGGTGATCTCCAGGATCGGCACCGCCGTCTTCCCCTCGGCGATCAGTGCCTGGGCCGCTCGGACCAGGGCGGCGCGGGTGCGCGCCTTGCGCCGTTCCAGTCGGCTCGGAGCGTGCTCCGGCATCCGTGCTCCCGTCTTCGCAGGTCGTCGCCGCATCGTAGCTCACGACGTCACTGATGAGGAAATCGTCAGAAACTCTTGACTGAGGACACGCTCGTAACTGACGATGTCGTCATCATCGTGGATGGGAGGGAGCAGCCGTGGGAGATCCGCACAGCGGGCTGCACAGCGAGCACGGCGCAGTCGCGGGTGAGCACCCCGGCCGGGCGGCGAACCCGGTGATCAAGGTGCACGACCTCGCGTGGCTGGAATTCGAGAAACCGGACCTGGAGCGGGCGGAGGTGTTCGCCCGTGCCTTCGGGTTCACCACCGTGCTCAGCACCGGGCGCGAGCTGCACCTGCGGGGCACCGACGCCGGCGCGCCGTGCGTGCTCATCCGCAAGGGCCCCCGGTCGAAGTTCCTCGGACCGGCGTTCCTGGCCGCGGCGCCGGGCGACGTCCTGCGGCTGGCCGAAGCCACCGGCCGGGCGGTCGCCAGGCTGCCGGAGACGCTGGGCGGCGTCGTCGTGGACGTGCCCGACCCGAGCGGCCTGCGCGTCCGGGTCGTCGCGGACACCCACGAGCTGCCCGCGCTGGCGCCGCAGGAGCCACAGCTGCTCAACCTCGGGCACGAGGTCCGGCGGGTCAACGCCGCGCAACGCCCGCCACGGGCCCCGGCGCTGGCGCAGCGGCTCGGGCACGTGGTGCTGCAGACGACCCGCTACCGCGAGGTCCTGGACTGGTACCTGGACCACCTGGGCCTGATCGTCAGCGACTTCCTGTACTACCCGGGGCAGCGCGAGCGCGGGCCGGTGATGAGCTTCATCCGGTGCGACCGCGGGGCCACCCCGGCCGACCACCACACGCTGGCCATGGTGCTCGGCCCGGCCGACCGCTACGTGCACTCGGCCTACCAGGTCGCCGACCTCGACGCGCTGGCCGCCGGTGGCGAGTACCTGCGCGAGCACGGCTACCACCACTCGTGGGGCATCGGCAGGCACGTCGAGGGCAGCCAGCTCTTCGACTACTGGCGTGACCCGGACGGGTTCATGGTCGAGCACTTCAGCGACGGCGACCTGTTCGACAACACTCTCGAGCCCGGCTGGGCCCCGATGACCGCCTCCGGGCTGGCCCAGTGGGGGCCACCCGCCACCGCCGACTTCCTCGGCGTCAAGCCCGGCCGGGAAGCACTGCGCGAACTGCGTGCGGTGTTCTCCGCGCTCCGCGAAGACAACGAATTCGACGCCCAGCGCTTGCTGGGCCTGCTGAAGGTGGCCCGTTCATGAGCGTGACCATCCTGCGCACCGCCGACGCCTGGTACGTCGCCACCCCGTCGGGCGCGGCGAAGATCCCGACGGCCGCGACGACCACCGCCGAACTGCTCGGCGACCGGGCGGCGATCGCCGCCGCGGCCACGGACACCGTGCCGGTGGCCTCGCTCGACCTGGTTTCCCCGGTCACCGCGCCCTGCCGCGTGGTCGCCCAGATGACCAACTTCGCCTCGCACGTCACCGACGCCGGGATGGACCCGGAAACCGTGCCGCTGACGTTCTTCCGCAAGGCGTCCGGGTCGATCAGCGGCCCCTTCGACGACGTCGTCAAGCCGCCGCACGTGACGCTGCTCGACTACGAGGTGGAGATCGGGCTGGTCATCGGCCGGGAAATCCCGGTCGGCAGCGAGATCGCCGAGGAGTGCGTCGCGGGCCTGGTGGTGACCAACGACGTCTCCGCCCGGGACATCCAGCTGCCGCAGACCCAGTTCTACGAGGCCAAGTCGTACCCGACGTTCACCCCGGCCGGGCCGGTCCTCGTCCTCTTGGAGGCCAACGAGCTGAAGCGGTTCGCCGACCTGCGGCTGCGGTTGTCGGTCAACGGCACGGTCCGCCAGAACGCGGTCGTCGGCGAGGACATGATCCACCGCCCGCTCGAGGCCCTGCAGGCGTTGACCCGGTTCCAGCGGCTGGATCCCGGCGATCTGGTGCTGACGGGGACTCCGGTCGGCACGGCGTTGTCCGCGCCGCCGAAAGTGGTGGAGAAGATCGCCGCGCTGCTGCCGCCGGCCCTGAAGTGGAAGCTGTTCTTCAAAGGCCAGGCGAAGAACCCGAAGTACCTGGCCGACGGCGACGTCGTCGAGGCTTCGGTCGCCACCGACGACGGTGCCCTCGACCTCGGCACCCAGCGCACGGTCGTGAGGTACCGGCGATGACGGGCGCTTCCCTGTGGCCGCGTTACGCCGAGCCCGCCGACCTGGCCGAGATCGAAGCCGTCCCGCTCGCCGACCGCGGCCTGCCGGAGTCGACCTACGCCCTGCTCCTGCGGGCCGCCGGATGGTGGCCGGAGCACCCGGCGACGACCGTCCTGCCCGAGGCCGCGCGGTGGCGGGAACCGGTCCGGCGCACGTTCGCCGAGCTGCTCGCCGACGTCCACCGCTACGCGAACCTGCTGCTCGACCTCGGGGTCCGGCGGGGCGACGCGGTGGCGTTGCTGGCCCCGAACTGCGCGGACCTGATCCCGGCGACGCTGGCCGCGCAGCTGGCCGGGGTCGCGGCCCCGCTGAACGGCGGCCTGGCCCGCGACCACCTCGGCGAGCTGCTCCGCCGGTCCGGCGCGCGCGTGCTGATCACCGCCGGTCCGGAACTCGCGCCGGAAGCCTGGGACACCGCCCGGACGCTGGCCGCCGAGCTGGACGCCGTCCTCGTGCTGCGCCCGACCGGCGCGGCAGGCGAACCGCCCGCGTTGCCCGCCGTCGACGGGGTGCGCGTCGGCTACCTCGCCGAGCTCGCCTCCACAATGGACTCGTCCGAGTTCGCCGGTGCGCTCCCGGTGGCGTCGGACCTGGCCGCGTTGTTCCACACCGGCGGCACCACCGGGGCGCCGAAGCTGGCCGCGCACACGCACGCCAACGAGGTCGCCGACGCGTGGATGATCGCGGCGAACTCCCTGCTCGACGTCGGCTCGGTCGTCTTCGCGGCGCTGCCGCTGTTCCACGTCAACGCACTGGTGGTCACCCTGCTCGCGCCGCTGTTCCGAGGGCAGCACGCGGTGTGGGCCGGCCCGCTCGGCTACCGGGAACCCGCGCTGTACGGGGAGTTCTGGAAGCTCGTCGAGCACCACCGGATCGCCGCGATGAGCGCCGTGCCGACGGTGTACGCGGTGCTCGCGCAGTGCCCGGTGAACGCCGACATTTCGAGCCTGCGCTACGCCATGGTCGGCGCTTCACCCCTGCCCGCGGCGGTGCGCGAGGGCTTCCAGGCGCACACCGGCGTCGCCCTGGTCGAGGGCTACGGGCTGACCGAAGCCACCTGCGCCAGCGCCCGCAGCTTCCCCGGCGACCCGCGCCCCGGCGCCGTCGGCCAGCGCCTGCCGTACCAGCGGATGAAGGTTGTGCACCCGGAAACGGGGGAGGAGCTGCCCAGCGGCGAGACCGGGGTGCTGGCCATCAGCGGCCCGGCCGTGTTCCCCGGCTACGTCGTCGGGCGTGCCGGAACCGGGTACGTCCTGGACGGCCTCGGCAAACTTCGCGACGGCTGGCTGACCACCGGTGACCTGGCCCGGTTGGACGCCGACGGGTTCGTGCACCTGGCCGGCCGGGCCAAGGACCTCATCATCCGCGGCGGGCACAACATCGACCCGGCCCTGGTCGAGGACGCCCTGCTTACCCACCCCGAGGTGACCGCGGCCGGCGCGGTCGGCCGTCCGGACGAGCATTCCGGGGAGGTGCCCGTCGCGTACGTGACCCTCGCTCCCGGTGCCACCGTCACCGAGGACGAACTGCGGACGTGGGCCGCCGGCCGCGTGCCCGAGCGGGCTGCTGCGCCGAAGGCGGTCACGGTGCTCGACGCGCTGCCGGTGACCGACGTCGGCAAGCCTTACAAGCTCGCCCTGCGTGCCGACGCCACCCGCCGCGCGATCGCCGAGGCACTGGCGGCGTTCGACGGGGTGAGCGTCGACGCGGTGATCGAGGACGGGACCGTGGTCGCCGCCGTCACCCTTCCGTCCGAAGTGGACGAACCGGAGGTGGCCGCGACCCTCGCCCGCTACACCGTGCCCACCCGGCTGGCCTTCGGAGGAAAACCGTGTTGATCGCCCTGTCCGTCCTCGCGGCGGTCATCTTCCTCCTCTCCGGCGCGGCCAGCCTGCTCGCGCTCGCGCCCATGCGGGAACGCGCCGCGCACACCGGCTTTTCCGTCACCGCCTACCGCGGTATCGGGGCGTTGCAGATCGCCGGAGCCGCCGGGCTCCTGCTCGGCTTGACCGTGCCGGTCCTCGGCGCGCTGGCCGGCGCTGGCCTACTCCTCCTGCTCGCCGGCGCCGTCATCACGCACGTGCGCGTCCACGACCGCGGCCGCGACCTCGCGCCGGCGCTGGTCTGCGCGGTGCTCGTCGCCGGCTACCTGGTGGCGCTCGGGGTGTCGCCGTGAGGGTGCCGGTCGTCATCGTCGGCGCGGGCCCGACCGGGCTGACGGCCGCGGCCCTGCTCGGCCGGTACGGCGTCGAATGCCTGGTGCTGGAGCGCTGGGAATCGGTCTACCCGCAGCCGCGCGCGGTGCACCTGGACGACGAGGTGCACCGCATCCTCGGCCGGCTCGGGCTGGCCGCGGAGTTCGCGGCCATCTCCCGGCCCTGCCACGGGCTGCGGTTGCTCGACCCGGGCCTGCGGGTGCTGGCCGAGTTCCGCCGTTCCCCGGGAGGCGGCCGCCACGGCTACCCCGAGGCGAACATGTTCGACCAGCCCGACCTCGAGCACCTGCTCCGCGCCCACCTGGCGACGGTCGGCGCGGTCACCCTGCGCGGCAACACCGAGGTGACCGGGATCCGGCAGGACGGCACCGGCGTGCGGGTCGAGGTGACCGACCGCGGCACCGGCGCGCGCGAGACGATCGACGCGGACTACGTCCTGGGCTGCGACGGCGCCAACAGCGTCGTGCGGACGGCGATCGGCGCGACGATGGCGGACCTGAAGTTCGACCAGCGCTGGCTCGTGGTGGACATCGCCACCACCGCCGACCTCGGCCAGTGGGAGGGCGTGCACCAGGTCTGCGACCCGGTCCGCGCGGCGACCTACATGCGCATCGGGAAAACCCGCTACCGCTGGGAATTCCGGCTGCTGCCGGGAGAGACCGCCGACGGCTTCCACACGCTGGACCGGCTGCACCCGCTGATCGCGCCGTGGACCGGGCACGTCCCGGCCGCGGAGCTGGAGATCGTCCGCGTCGCGGAGTACACCTTCCGCGCGCGGGTCGCGGACCGGTGGCGCGACCGCCGCGTGTTCCTGCTCGGCGACGCCGCCCACCTCACCCCGCCGTTCATCGGCCAGGGGATGGGCGCCGGCCTGCGTGACGCCGTTAACCTGGCCTGGAAGGTCGCCGGTGTGCTGGACGGGACCCTGCCCGAGCGCGTGTTCGCCAGTTACGAGGCCGAACGCAAGCCGCACGCGCGCGCGATGATCCGGCGGGCCGTGCTGATCGGCAGGGCCATGACCGAAGGCGGGCGGTTCGGCGACCTGATCCGCCGGGTGGTCGCGCCGCGCCTGAGCGGCCGCGTCCTCGACAGCGCGACGCCGGGACTGCACCGCTCGGACCTGGTCGTGCGGCCCCGCTTCGGGCGGTCCCTGGCGGGACGGCTGTGCCCCAACGCCCTCCTCGACGACGGAACCCGCTTCGACGACGTCGCCGGCGGCCGCTTCGCCGTCGTCACCACGAAAACGCCGTCGGAGACCGAGTGGGCCGCCATCCGCGAGTCCGGCGCGGTCCTCGTCCCCACCCGGCTCTCCGGCGAGCTGCGGCGCTGGCTGCGTACCGGCGCGGCCGTCGTCCGTCCGGACGGGACGGTGCTGAGCGCCGGTCGCCGCCTCTCCCGGTGCCGGTACCCCTGACAAGGAGCGACGATGCCCCGACGTGCCGGTCTACCGGCCGGACGACTATGCCCCGCAGGCGATCCTGGACCCGTACCCGCACTACGCGAACCTGCGTGACCTCGGTCCGGTCGGGTGGCTGCCCGAGCAGAAGGTCCACGCCGGGGCACGACGCTCGGCAGCGACGGCGAAGACCACGCCCTGTTCGCGCACCGGCTGACACCACGAGCCGCCCAGCCTCTTCTTGACTTCCAATCAAGAAGAGCTCTAGCCTTCCCGTCGGCCTGCTCTTGATTGCAAGTCAAGAGCTGAACGAAGGTGGGCGATGGGAATTGCGGCGGAGAAGGACAGCCACACGGCGTCGGTGCGACGGGACGTGTGGTTCGAGTCCGGAGGCGTGCGGTGCGCGGCGTGGCTGTACCTGCCGGCCGCGGGTGGCGGGCCTCGGCCGTTGGTGGTCATGGCGCACGGGCTGGGAGCGGTGCGGGAGTGGCGGTTGGACGCGTTCGCCGAACGGTTCGCCGCGCAGGGCTGGGCGGTGCTGGTGTTCGACTACCGCTACCTGGGGGCCAGCGAGGGCTCTCCCCGGCAACTGCTCGACATCGGCGACCAGCTCGACGACTGGCGGGCGGCACTGGCCTACGGCCGGTCCCTGCCGGAGGTCGACCCGGACCGGATCGCGGTGTGGGGGACCTCGTTCGGCGGCGGGCACGTGCTGCGCATCGCGAGCGAGGACCACGAGCTGGCCGCGGTGGTGGCCCAGTGCCCGTTCACCGACGGTCCGGCGTCCTTGCTCTCGCGGTTCCGGTCCAGTCCGGTGAGCATGGCCGGGCTCGTCATCGCCGCCGTGCTCGACGTCGTCGGGTCGGTGTTCCGGGCGAAGCCGGTGCTGGCTCCGGTGGTCGGGGTGTGGTGGATGCCCGCTTTCCTGGTGTCGCCGACCGCGATCGCCGCGGCGTCGAAGCTGATCCCGGCGGGGTCCCGGCTTTCGCCGCGCACCGCCGGGGTCCTGGCCCGGATCCCCGCCGTGGGCCACGGGTTGTCCGCGACCGTCGAGACGGGCGGGCAGCCGTTCCACCCCGGTGACACCGCGGTCGGCCGCGACACGATCTGGGGCGTCATGAAGGGTTCGGAAGGTGGTGGTGACAGCGCCAACGCGGTCGCGGCCCGGCTCGCGTTGCGGT
This sequence comes from Amycolatopsis sp. NPDC004169, assembly GCF_040610315.1. Lineage (NCBI taxonomy): Bacteria > Bacillati > Actinomycetota > Actinomycetes > Pseudonocardiales > Pseudonocardiaceae > Amycolatopsis > Amycolatopsis sp. NPDC004169. Next base: position 109,722 of record NZ_JBEXMD010000015.1, on the reverse strand, counting down.
TGCCGCTGTACCGGCCGGGCAAGCGCCTGCGCAAGATCACCGCGGCGACCCTGTTGTGCGTGTGCGACGACGACCGCGCCGCCCCGGCGCGCACCACGGCCCGCCTCGCGGCCGGGCAGGACCACGTCCAGGTCAACCACTACGACGGTGACCACTTCGACATCTACGTCGGTGACCTGTTCGAGCGTGCCGTCGCCGACCAGATCCGGTTCCTCGCGGCGCGGTTCAGCCGGTAGCCGACCGGCCGTCGGGGGAACCCGCCACGGCGGCGATGCCGCGGGCACTGCGCACCAACGCCTCGACGACGCCGCGATCGCCCGCGGCGTCGTTCGCGTGGGTCAGCATCCCTTCGACGACGAACACCCCGATCCGCGTCATCGCGTCCTGCTCGGTCTCCGGCACGCCCAGCGCGGCCAGGTGCCACCGCAGGATCGCCTCCACCTGCGCGTGGAAGCCGTCGTGCCACACCCGCAGTGACTCCGAGGCGGCAACCCTGGCGTGCACCGTCGTGATCAGCCGGTCGACCCGCCGCAACTCGGCGACCGCCCACAGCAGCTGCTCGACCGGCGGTTCGGCCGAGCGTTCCGCCACGCCGGCGAGGAACTGCGCGAACAGCGCGTCCAGCACGGCGACCAGTACTTCGTCCTTGTCCTTGAAGTACCAGTAGACGGTGTTGGAGGTGACCCCGGCCTCGCGCCCGATCCGCGCCACCGTCGTGAGTTCGTAGCCCTCGTCCACGAACAACCGCGTGGCCGCGGCGACGATCTCGCCGCGCTTCTCTTCCCGGTCCTGCGGGCGTCGGTTACGCGGCATCCCTCACCTGGCCCGATCGGTCACCAACCGTGAAAACAAGAAAAGGGAGGATGTCAGGTGCGACATCTCTCCCGTTCCCATCCCTGTGGTGCCCTCGGCAGGATTCGAACCTGCGACACCTGCCTCCGGAGGGCAGTGCTCTATCCCCTGAGCTACGAGGGCCCATCGCTGGGCGACTCCGAAAGCTTAGCGCATGCTCCCCACCCCTTTTCCCGCAGGTGGTCCCACCAGCGAATCCGCTGGTCAGCGCGATGAAGTTGATCCTCTTGCCGGGTCGTCGATAGCGTAGGAGCCCCACCTGAAGGAGCCGAGATGGCCGAGCCGTTCCAGGTACCTCTCGACGAGGGCGACGTCGCCGATCTGCGGGAGCGGTTGCGGCGGACCCGGTGGCCCGAGGCCGAGACCGTCGACGACTGGTCGCAGGGCGTTCCGCTCGCCTACGTCCGCGAGCTCTGCCGGGACTGGGGTGAGGAGTACGACTTCGGCTTCGCCCGGCGGCTGAACGCCTTTCCGCAGTTCCGGGCCACCGTCGACGGCGTCGGCCTGCACTTCCTGCACGTCCGGTCGCCGGAGGCGGACGCACTTCCGCTCGTGCTCACCCACGGGTGGCCCGGGTCCGTCGTCGAGTTCCTCGACGTCCTCGGGCCGCTCACCGATCCCGCGAAGCACGGGGGTGATCCCGCCGACGCCTTCCACGTCGTCGCGCCGTCGCTGCCCGGGTTCGGGTGGAGTGACAAGCCCGCTCTCAAGATCCCGCGGGTGGCCGAACTGTGGGACGGGCTCATGACGTCGCTCGGCTACGAGCGCTACGGCGCCCAGGGTGGCGACTGGGGTGCCGCCGTCACCAACGCGCTGGCGCGGTCCGGGCACGTCGCCGGGGTGCACGTCAACTTCGCGCCCGTGCGGATGGACACCCCCGATCCGACGCCCGCGGAGAGCCGGGCGCTGGCCGACCTCGAGGAGTTCCGGCGGACCGGCAGCGGCTACTCCGCCCAGCAGGGCACCCGCCCGCAGACGCTCGGCTACGGCCTCACCGACTCGCCCGCCGGCCAGGCCGCCTGGATCGCCGAGAAGTTCTGGGCCTGGACCGACCACAAGGGGAACCCGGAGGACGCCGTCGACCGGCAGCGGGTCCTGGACGCCATCTCCGTCTACTGGTTCACCGCGACGGCGGCCTCGTCCGCGCGGATGTACTGGGAGAACAACGACCGCGACCTGTCCACTGTGGACGTCCCGGCCGGGGTTTCGGTGTTCCCGAAGGAGATCGTCCGGCCGTCACGGCGGCAGGCCGAGCAGCGCTACACCGACCTGCGCTGGTTCGAGGAGCTGCCCGTCGGCGGGCACTTCGCCGCGCTGGAGCAGCCCGCGCTGTTCGTCGAGCAGGTCCGGGGGTTCTTCCGGCTGGTGCGCTAGGGCCCGTTTGATGTGCTGACCAGCGGAGCTTCTGGCCGGCGTTGTGGGTGCGGCGTGTCTTGGGTGAAACAGGCGAGGTCTCCGGTAGAACGATCAACGACCAAGCTGATCAAGAAAACCGGCGACCTCGTGCCCAGCCTGGCGGCGACGGGGCGAGCCGATCTGATCGACGCGCAGTGGGCGATCCTGGAATCGCCGCTGCCTGTCGGCAAGAAACCCCGCCGCCCACCCCTGTGGAGTAAACGCCAACTCCTGGAAGGCATCCGCTGGCGGGCTGCCGGGCTGATCACCTGGGAGGTGAGCGTGGATTCCACGATCAACCGGGCCCGCCAGCACGCCGCAGGCGCCTGCATTGAGAGCGACCTACAGAAAGGACCGCCCGGCGGTATCGGCGAGCCCGGACCGGCCAACCACACACGCTAGGCCGGCCGCGGGGAGGCTGGACGACCAAGCTGCCTGGCCACCGAGCAAGGCCAAGGCCTACAGTTCCGCGCCAACCGGGCCTACCTGCGGCGACGCGGGATCGCGTGCACGATTTCCCAGCCCGCTGATCAGGTCCGGCAACGCCGCAACCGCGGCCGAGCCGGTGGCCGGCCACCAGCATTCGACCCAGAAATCTACAAGCAACGACACGGTCTAGTGCGGCATCAACCGGCTCAACCGCAACCGAGGTGTCGCCACACGGTTCGACAAACTCGCAGTTCCCTACGAGGCAACCGTGCACAACGCGGCGATCAACGAGTGACTACGCCATTGAAACAGGCTCTAGGCGAGCCAGCCGCCGGTCAGGCGCTGTACGGCCGAGCCGTCGAGGTCGGCGAACTTGGTCGAGGCGAACTCCTCGGCCCACTTCGACGTCTGGATGCGGAACGCGGGAGCCTCGGCCGTCATCGCGGCCAGGATCACTTCGGCGACCTCGTCGGCCGTCTGCGCGCTCTGGAACGACTTCGTGACGTTCGCGATGTAGGAGTTCAGGGACTCGGCGTACGGCCCGGCCTCGGCGAAGAGCCGTTCGTCGACGCCGACGTTGTTGACGAACTCGGTCGCGACCGCGCCCGGCTCGACGACGCACACCTTGACGCCCTGGGCCGCGGCCACCGGGGCCAGCGATTCCATCAGGCCCTCGACGGCGAACTTCGCCGCGCAGTAGGCCTCGTTGAACGGCTGGCCGATCACGCCGCCGACGCTGGTCACCGTGATCAGGCGGCCGCCGCTCGCGCGCAGGGCGGGCAGCGCGGCCTTGGTCGCCTCGGCGACGCCGAAGAAGTTGACCTCCATCGTGTCGCGCAGCGCCGAGAGCGGTTCCTTTTCGAGCGTGCCGAGGTGGCCGGCGCCGGCGTTGTTGACCAGGACGTCGAGCCGGCCGTAGTCGGCGAGGACGCCTTCGAACGCCGCGCTCACGGAACCCGCGTCGGTGACGTCGAGCGGGCGGATGTCCAGCTCGACACCGGCTTCGGCGGCGGCCTTGCGCAGGCGGTCGGCGCGGCCGGTGTCGCGCAGCGTGGCGACCGTGCGGAAGCCGCGCCGGGCCGCCAACACGGCCGTGGCCAGGCCGATCCCGGTGGACGTGCCGGTGATCAGGGCGACGCGCTCGTTGCTCATCAAGGGAACCTCGATCTGTTCAGGAGGATGATGGTTTATGTAGTGAACTAAAATGACTATAGGCATGGATGGTTCATGCAGTCAACCAACGGCATACACTCGGCTGATGATGAGCGCTGACCCGATCACCGAAGACGTCGTCGCCCTGCTCGGACGGATCTTCGACCGGTACGTCGCGTCGTACGAGGGCGCGGCGGCGGCGCAGGGCCTGACGCCGGTGCAGGCCAAGGTGCTCGCCGCGCTCGACGAGCCGCTGCCGATGCACCGGATCGCCGAGAAGCTGAAGTCCGAGCGGTCCAACGTGACCGGGATCATCGACCGGCTCGAAGCCCGCGGCCTGGTGGAGCGCCGCCCGGGCGAGCGTGACCGGCGGATCAAGAACATCGTGGCCACGCCGGAGGGCGCCGGGCTGGCGCGCAACTTCCGGCAGGCGCTGGGTTTCGCGGCCGAACCGCTGGCCGGGCTCACGCCGGAGGAGCGCCTCCGGCTGCGGGAACTGCTCACCCGGATGGTCGACGCCGAAGCGTGACGAGTCCGCCTGGCGGGACACCCCGCCTGGTGGATTGGGCGGCTCCGCCGGGCGGGGTAACTTGCGGGTGGGTGAACTTAGGCTGCCCTCTGTTGCATATATGCGCATCCGACTATATGTTTGGCCCGACGGCGAACCGGGAACGGAGGCGGCATGGGTCAGGGACACGGCCACGGGCACGCGATCGCGCCGGAGAGCGCGTCGGGCCGGCACGTGCGGAGACTGGCCATCGCCCTGGGCATCGGCGCCGGGTTCATGGTGCTCGAGTTCGTCGTCAGCCTGACGACCGGCTCGCTGGCCCTGATGTCGGACGCGGCGCACATGTTCACCGACGTCCTCGGCGTCGGCATGGCACTGGCCGCGATCATGCTGGCGCGGCGCAGCGGACCCACGGTCGGCCGCACGTTCGGTCTCTACCGCGCGGAGGTGCTGGCCGCGCTGGCCAACGCACTGCTGCTGTTCGGCGTCGCGGCGTACGTCCTGATCGAGGCGATCGGCCGCATCGGCGACCCGCCGTCGGTCCCGGGCCTGCCGGTCCTGCTGGCCGCGGCGGCCGGCCTGGTGGCCAACCTGGTGTCGTTCGCGGTGCTGCGCGCGGGCGCGAAGGAGAGCCTCAACGTCCGCGGCGCGTACCTCGAGGTCCTGGCCGACCTGATCGGCTCGGTCGGCGTGCTGGTCAGCGGCGCGGTGACGCTGCTGACGGGCTGGCGCTACGCCGACCCGATCATCGGCGTCGCGATCGGGCTGTGGGTCCTGCCCCGCACCTGGACGCTGGCCCGGCGCGCGCTGCGCATCCTGTTCCAGCACGCGCCCCAAGGCGTCGACGTCGGCGCGATCAACGCGGAGCTGTCCGCGCTGCCCGGGGTCGCGGACGTGCACGACCTGCACGTCTGGACGCTGACGTCGGGCATGGAGGTGGCCTCGGCGCACCTGACGCTGGCGCCGCCGGCCCGGCAGTCGGACGTGCTGACCGAAGCGCAGAACCTGCTGTCTTCGCGGTACGCGATCGAGCACGCGACCCTGCAGGTGGAGGCGCCGCAGTGCGCGCGCCGCTGCCAGGAGCTGTCCTGGTAGCCGGCTAAGCGGGCAGCGGCTGAGCGCCCCGGGCCGAGAGCATCACCTTCATCTGGTCCATCTCCGCCCCCTGCGACGTCATGATGCTGTTCACCAGCGCCTTCAACGCCCCCAGGTTGGAATGCGTCCCCGCGTACTGGGCCATCGACGTCCCACCCTGGTGGTGCCGCAGCATCAGCTGCAGGAAATACACGTCCAGCTGCTTCCCCGACAGCGACCGCATCTTCGCCAGCTCGGCGTCCGTGGCCATACCGGGCATCAGCGGCCCGCCCGCCGGGTTCAGCGAAGACGGGGGCATCTGCATGCCGTCGTGGCCCTGCATCGGCTCCGTCATCCACTGCATCGGGGCGCCGATCGGCTGTTCCGGCTGGTCCCACAGCATCAGCCAGCCCTTCATGCGGCCGACCTGCTCCAGCTGGGTGCGCTCGATGTCGAACGCCAGCTGGCGGACCTCCGGGTCCGTCGAGTGGTCGCGGGCCCAGCCGGCCATCGTCACGGCCTGGAGGTGGTGGGTCGACATGTCCTGGGCGAACCCGACCTCGACCGACCCGGCCGCCGGGGTGGCGGCGGCCGGGTCGTCGTCGAAGGCGCGGGTGAGGAACATGCCCGCCGTCGCGCCGAGGAGCAGGACAGCGAGGAGGGTCCCGCCGATGATCACCCAGCGGGACCAGATCGGCTGCTCGGCCGGCTCCTCGGAGGACGTCACTTGGTCGGCGTCCCCGAGGGAGCGGACGGCTGGTTCATGCCACCCTGCTCCTGCTGCGCGCCCGCCGTGCCCTTGTAGTCCATCGGCTTGGCGTCGGGACCCGGCTTCGACGGGTCGAACGGCGGCGGGTTGTCCGGGTCGAACTGGCCGGGGCCGAGAGCGTCACAGGACGCGCCGACCTCGGGGTAGACCCCGTTCGGGTTGGTGCGCAGGGCCACGATGAACTGGTCGATCCGCGGGTCGCTGACGTCGTCCAGCTTCAGCTGGTGGCCCCACGACTGCAGCGAGATCGGCTTGTCGAGGCCCGGGTACGGCGACATCATCGTGTACGGCTTGCCCTTGACGCGGACGCTGAGCATGTTCAGCGCGTCGCCCGAGACCTGCTGCGGGTTGTAGGCGATCCAGACGGCGCCGTGCTCGAGCGCGTGCACCATGTTCTCGGTCCGTACCGCGTTCGGGTAGACGACGCCGGTGCACGCCGCCCAGTAACCGTCGTGCGGGCCGCCGAACGGCGGGGTCTTGTCGTAGGCGACGCGCTCGGTCGGGAGGACGTGCACGCTGCCGGTGTAGGTCGCGGTCACCACGCCGGGGATGCGCTTCGAGGGGTCGGGGTCCTGCGCGCTCGGCGTGAACGACGCGGCGGCGGCCTCGCGGTCGGCCTGCTCACGCTTCGGCGCGGACTGCACCATGTAGTAGATGATCACCGAGGCGGCCAGCGCCACGACGGCGACGACGGCGATGATCGTGCCCCACGGCGTCCCCTTCTTGCTCACCACGGAACCACGGGCCGCCTTCACCGCCGACCCCTTTTTCCGAGTTGTCCCGTTCGCCATGGCTTCCGCGTTCTCCCTCTGGTGGCTGCGGACGGATTCCCGCCCGGGCCAGTGTAGAGACCACGCGTCTGATCACCGTTAACGCCTCACACACCCACGGATCGTGATGTGGCCGAGACCGATGAAAGCCCCCGACCAGGGCACACCTAGAATTCGGCAAGTGACTCCCGCCGCTCTCGCCGACCTGGTCCGCAGCTCCGCCGTGCAGGTGCTCGCCGCACGCGGCATCGACGACGCCGTGCTGCCGGAGCAGGTGACCATCGAACGCCCGCGCAACCCCGACCACGGCGACTACGCGACGAACCTCGCCCTCCAGGTGGCCAAGAAGGCCGGCCTCAAGCCCCGTGACTTCGCCGAGGCGCTCGCCGAGGCGGTCTCGGCGGACGACGGCGTGGCCTCGGCCGAGGTCGCCGGCCCCGGCTTCCTCAACTTCCGGCTCGCCGCCGCCGCGCAGGGCGACATCGTGCGCCAGGTGCTCGACGCCGGCGCCGCCTACGGCCGCGGTGACGCGCTGGCCGGCACCCGGATCAACCTCGAGTTCGTCTCGGCGAACCCGACCGGCCCGATCCACCTCGGCGGCACCCGCTGGGCCGCGGTCGGCGACGCGCTGGGCCGCGTGCTGGCCGCGCAGGGCGGCGACGTCACGCGCGAGTACTACTTCAACGACGCCGGTGCCCAGATCGACCGGTTCGTCCGGTCCCTGATCGCCGCCGCGAAGGGTGAGCCCGCGCCGGAGGACGGCTACGCGGGCGGCTACATCAACGACATCGCCGCCAACGTCCTCAAGCAGGAGCCGAGCGCGCTGTCGCTGCCGGAGGCCGAGCGGCACGAGACGTTCCGCCGGATCGGCATCAACCTGATGTTCGGCGAGATCAAGCAGAGCCTGCACGAGTTCGGCACCGACTTCGACGTCTACTTCCACGAGAACTCGCTGCACGAGTCCGGCGCGGTCGACGCCGCCGTCCAGCAGCTGAAGGACTCCGGGAACCTGTACTTCAACGAAGGCGCCTGGTGGCTGAAGTCGTCGGAGTACGGCGACGACAAGGACCGCGTCGTCATCAAGCAGGACGGCAACCCGGCCTACATCGCCGGCGACCTGGCCTACTTCAAGGACAAGCGCAACCGCGGCTTCGACCTGTGCATCTACATGCTCGGCGCGGACCACCACGGCTACATCGCCCGCCTCAAGGCCGCGGCCGCCGCGTTCGGCGACGACCCCGCCACGGTCGAGGTGCTGATCGGCCAGATGGTCAACCTGGTCAGCGACGGCAAGCCGGTCCGGATGTCCAAGCGCGCCGGCACCGTGATCACCATGGAGGACCTGGTCGAGGCGGTCGGCGTCGACCCGGCCCGGTACGAGCTGATCCGCTACTCGGTGGACTCCACTTTGGACGTCGACCTGGACCTGCTGCGCAAGCACTCCAACGACAACCCGGTCTACTACGTCCAGTACGCCCACGCGCGGCTGGCGTCCCTGCAGCGCAACGCCGCCGATCTCGGCCTGAAGTCGCAGTCCACTTCGGACGTCGATTTCGGACTCCTGACGCTGCCCGCCGAGGGCGACCTGATCCGCACCATCGGCGAATTCCCGGAAACCGTGCGCCGCGCCGCCGAAATGCGGGAGCCGCACCGGATCGCGCGCTACCTCGAAGAACTCGCGGGCGCCTACCACAAGTTCTACACCGTGGGCCGCGTGCTGCCCATGGGCGACGAAGAGGCGACCCCTCTGACGTTCGCCCGGCTCGCGCTGTGCGAAGCCGCCCGCCAGGTGCTGGCGAACGGCCTCGCCCTCCTCGGTGTCTCCGCTCCGGAACGGATGTAAGAAATGGCGCACCCCGCCGGCCCACGGCACGCCGACGTCTACCCCCACGCCGACACCTCCGGGCTGCAGCCGTCCGGGGCCGAGGAACTCGACAAGCTGCCCGCGAAGGTCTGGCCCCGCAACACCTTCCGCGCCGCCGACGGCGTCGTCCGGATCGCCGGCGTCGACGTCCGCGAACTCGCCGAGCAGCACGGCACGCCGCTGTTCGTGGTCGACGAAGCCGACTTCAAGTCGCGCTGCGCGGACTACGCCGAGGCCTTCGACGACCCGTCCCTCGTGCACTACGCGTCCAAGGCGTTCCTCTCCATCGAGATCGCCCGCTGGGTGGCCGAGCAGGGCCTGAGCCTGGACGTCTGCAGCGGCGGCGAGCTCGCCGTGGCCCAGCGCGCGAGCTTCCCCGCCGAGCGGATCACCTTCCACGGCAACAACAAGTCGACCGCCGAGCTGGAAGCGGCGGTCGTCGCCGGGGTCGGCACGGTCGTGCTCGACAGCTACTTCGAGATCGCCCGGCTGGCCGACATCGCCGCCCGCCACGACGTCGTGCAGCCGGTGCTGATCCGGGTCACCGTCGGCGTCGAGGCGCACACCCACGAGTTCATCGCGACCGCCCACGAGGACCAGAAGTTCGGGTTCTCACTGGCCGGCGGCGACGCCGCCGAGGCGGTCCGCCGGGTGCTCAACGCGCGCTCGCTCAAGCTCGTCGGCCTGCACAGCCACATCGGCTCGCAGATCTTCGACGCCGACGGCTTCGAGGTCGCCGCCCGCCGCGTCGTCGGGCTGCTCGCCGACCTGGCCAAGGAGCACGGCCCCGACCTGCTCGACCAGCTGAGCCTGGTCGACCTCGGCGGCGGGTTCGGCATCGCCTACACCGAGAAGGACAACCCGCCGCCGCCCGCGCAGATGATCACGCAGATCCGCGAGATCGTCCGCAAGGAGTGCGCGTACGCGGGCCTGCCGGTGCCGCGGATCGCCGGCGAACCGGGCCGCGCGATCGCCGGTCCCGGCACGATCACGCTGTACGAGGTCGGCACCATCAAGGACGTCTCGCTCGGCGACGAGTCCGCGCGCCGGTACGTCAGCGTCGACGGCGGGATGAGCGACAACATCCGCACCGCGCTCTACGACGCGGTCTACGACGTCCGGGTCGTTTCCCGCTCCGCGGGCGACAACGACCAGCCGGTGCAGGCCGTGTTGTCCCGGGTCGTGGGAAAACACTGTGAGTCCGGCGACATCGTCGTACGAGACTGCTGGCTGCCCGACACGCTGGCTCCCGGCGACCTGCTGGCGGTCGCGGCGACCGGCGCGTACTGCTACTCGATGGCGAGCACGTACAACCGGATGCCCCGCCCGGCCGTGGTCGCCGTGCGCAACGGCAGCTCGCGGCTGCTGCTGCGGCGGGAGACGACCGACGACATGCTGCGCCTGGAGGTCTGAACACAGTGGCTGCCCCAGAGGAACGCCCGGCCATCCGCGTCGCGCTGCTCGGCTGCGGGACGGTCGGCGGTGAGGTCGCCCGGCTGCTCACCGAGCAGGCGGGGGAGCTGGCCGCGCGGGCGGGTGCGCCGGTCGAGCTGGCCGGCATCGCCGTCCGCCGTCCCGACAAGCACCCCGAGCTGCCGCCGGAGCTGCTGACCGCCGACGCCGAGAAGCTGGTGACCAGCGACGACGTCGACGTCGTCGTCGAGCTGGTCGGCGGGATCGAGCCGGTCCGCGGCTGGCTGCTCGCCGCGCTGAAGGCCGGGAAGTCGGTCGTCACGGCGAACAAGGCGCTGCTGGCCGAGCACTCCGCGGACCTGTTCGAGGCGGCCGACGCCGCGGGCGCCGACCTGTACTTCGAGGCCGCGGTGGCCGGGGCCATCCCGCTGCTGCGCCCGCTGCGCGAGTCGCTGGCCGGTGACCGGATCACCCGCGTGATGGGGATCGTCAACGGCACCACGAACTACATCCTGTCCGCGATGGACTCGACCGGCGCCGGCTACGCCGAGACGCTCGACGAGGCCAGCAGGCTCGGGTACGCCGAGGCCGACCCGACCGCCGACGTCGACGGCTACGACGCCGCGTCGAAGGCGGCGATCCTCGCCTCCCTCGCCTTCCACACCCGCGTCACGGCCTCGGACGTGCACCGCGAAGGCATCGCCGACGTCACCGCGGCGGACCTCGCCGCGGCCCGGATGCTCGGCCGCACGGTGAAGCTGCTGGCCATCTGCGAGCGCGTCACCGACGACGACGGCGTCGAGTCGGTGTCCGCGCGCGTGCACCCGGTGATGATCCCGCGCCGCCACCAGCTGGCCGGCGTCGGCGGCGCGTTCAACGCCGTCTACGTCGAGGCCGACGCCGCGGGCGAGCTGATGTTCTACGGCCAGGGCGCGGGTGGCGCGCCCACGGCCAGCGCGGTGCTCGGCGACCTCGTCGCGGTGGCCCGCAACCGGGTCGTCGGCGGTCGCGGCCCGCGCGAATCCGCGCACGCGGCCCTGCCCGTGCGGCCGATGGGCCAGACGCCGACCCGGTACCACGTAAGCCTTTCCGTGGCCGACCGCGCCGGGGTGCTCGCCCAGGTGGCGCAGGCGTTCGCCGACCACGGCGTGAGCATCGCGGCCGTGCGGCAGAGCGACGTCGGCGACCGCGCGAGCCTGGTCGTGGTGACGCACCAGGCGCCGGACGCCGCCCTGAAGTCCACTGTGGACCAGATCGGGCGGCTCGACGTCGTCCACGAAGTTGTCAGCGTGATGCGCGTGGAAGGCGAAGACCAGTGAGCGACGCTTGCGAGCGAACCATAGACACCATGCGCCAAAAAAAATCAAACACTGTCTCGCGGAGCGAGGCGATCGCATGATCAGGCACCCCTGGCCCGGGCTCATCGAGGCGTACCGGGACCGCGTCCCGGTCCCGGAGGGCGCCCGCGTCGTCACGCTCGGGGAGGGCAACACGCCGCTGCTGCCCGCCCTCCACCTGTCCGAGCTGACCGGCTGCGAGGTGTACCTCAAGGTCGAGGGGGCCAACCCGACCGGCTCGTTCAAGGACCGCGGGATGACCGTGGCCATCACGCACGCGCTGGCCAGCGGCCTCAAGGCGGTGATCTGCGCGTCGACCGGCAACACCTCGGCCTCGGCCGCCGCCTACGCCGCCCGCGCCGGGCTCACCTGCGCGGTGCTGGTGCCGCAGGGCAAGATCGCCATGGGCAAGCTCGCCCAGGCCGTGCTGCACGGCGCCCGGATCCTGCAGGTCGACGGCAACTTCGACGACTGCCTGGAGCTGGCCCGCAAGACCGCGGCCGACTACCCGGTCACGCTCGTCAACTCGGTCAACCCGGTGCGCATCGCCGGCCAGAAGACCGCCGCGTTCGAGATCTGCGACGTGCTCGGCACCGCGCCGGACATCCACTGCCTCCCGGTCGGCAACGCCGGCAACATCACCGCCTACTGGGCGGGGTACGCGGAGTACGCGGCCGACGGTGTGGTGAAGAACACCCCGCGGATGTTCGGCTTCCAGGCGGCAGGCGCGGCGCCGCTGGTGCACGGCGAGCCGGTGGCGGACCCGGAGACGGTCGCGACCGCCATCCGGATCGGCAGCCCGGCGTCGTGGACCGCCGCGGTGAAGGCGAAGGACGAGTCGGACGGGCTCTTCGAGGCCGTGACGGACGAGAAGATCCTCGAGGCGTACCGGCTGCTGGCCGGCCGCGAAGGCGTGTTCGTCGAGCCGGCGTCGGCCACCAGCGTGGCGGGCCTGCTGGCCACCGCCGCCGACGGACGGCTGCCGCGCGGCTCGAAGGTGGTCTGCACGGTCACCGGGCACGGCCTGAAGGACCCGCAGACGGCCCTGGCGGGCAACGTCGAGGTCGAACCCCTCGCCGTGGACCCCTCGGCCGTCGCGGCGGCGCTGGACCTGCGGTGAGCGGGGCGTTCCGGGTCACCGTCCCGGCGTCGACCGCGAACCTCGGGCCGGGCTTCGACGCCTTCGGCATGGCGCTGAGCCTGTACGACGTCGTCGAGGTGCGGGTCACCGACACCGGGCTCAAAGTCGAGGTGATCGACGCCGGCGCCGGTGGCGTGGAGGACGTCCCGACCGACGAATCCCACCTGGTGGTGCGGGCGATCCGCGCGACCTGCGCGCACCTCGGCGTCGAGCCGCCCGGGCTGCACCTGCGCTGCTTCAACGCGATCCCGCACGCCCGCGGCCTCGGCTCGTCCGCGGCCGCGGTGGTCTCCGGCGTCGCCGCCGGGTACGCGCTGGCGGGCCGGGAGATCGACGCGTTCGGCGCGCTGCAGCTCGCGGCCGGCTTCGAAGGCCACGCCGACAACGCCGCCGCCAGCCTGTTCGGCGGCCTGGTACTGGCCTGGTGCGACGGCGGGGAGTTCCACGCCGAACGGCTCACCCCGCACGCGTCGATCCGGCCGGTCGTGGCCGTGCCGTCGGTCCGCTCGGCCACCGCGACCACACGCGGCCTGCTGCCCGCGACCGTGCCGCACGCCGACGCCGCCCACAGCGCCGGGCGGGCCGCGCTCGCCGTCCACGCGCTCACGGCGAAGCCGGAGCTGCTGCTCGCGGCCACCGACGACCGGCTGCACCAGCACTACCGCGCCCCCGCGTACCCGGCCAGCGCGGAGCTGGTGGCGACGCTTCGTGCACGGGGAGTAGCCGCCGCCGTTTCCGGCGCGGGTCCGACGGTGCTCGCGCTGACCACCGGGGGAATACTTCCGCCTGACGTGCGCGTTGAGGCCTTCGACGTCCTCGAACTGCCCGTGGATCTCACGGGCGTGCAGGTTGCGGCTCAGTAAAGGCTGGGTCACGTGGCCGACGGGGGAGCCGCCACGCGGGGGGTGGTTGTTGCACCAGGCACCGCTGCGGTCTACCCTCGGGGGCGTTCGATCACCGTGCGTTTCCGCACCCGATGCCGGTCCCGGGGAATCCCCGGATCCGCATCCGTCGTCGATCCGCCGAATCCGCACCGCCTGGCAAGCGGGGTAACGCGGAACGACTTGGGCGGGTTTCCGGTTTCGGCGGTGCCGAATTCCGTGTCCTCCGTTTGGAGGACGCAAACCCCTGTGGTGGAGGCGCTCCAGCTGTGTTCCGCACGGCCGAAGAGCTCATCTCGCGTATCGGGGGGCAACTACGCCGGTTCGCGATCAGAAGCGAGCGGCAGTCCGCTGATCCACCTGGAGGCGTGGATCGGTCAGGAAGGACATGTGTGAGCAACACCGATCTTTTGAGCGACGTGAGCGGCACGGCCGAGACGAACGGCACCGCCCCCGCTCCCAAGCGGACGGTCGGCGGGCTGACCGGTAAGACCGTCGCCGAACTGCGTTCGCTGGCTGGGGAGCTCGGCGTCGGCGAGACGACGGGCATGCGCAAGGGCGACCTGATCGCCGCGATCCGCGAGCGCCAGGGCAAGTCCCGCAAGCCGCGTGCGGCGGCCGAGACGCTGCCGCTCGAGGGCGTCGGCGAGCCGGTGAAGGCGGCGGCCCCCAAGGCCGAGCCGAAGGCCGAGGCGCCCGCCGCGCCGTCGGAGACCAAGCCGGAGCCGAAGGCCGAGGCGCCCGCCTCCACGCCGTCGGACGACCGGCCGCAGGCCGAGCGCCCGCAGCAGGACCGGCCGGACGCCCAGCAGGGCCAGGACGGCCAGGCCGAGGAGGGCGGCCGCAGCCGCCGTCGCCGCGGCTCCAACCGCGCCGCCGGGTCCCCGGACGGCCAGCAGGGCGGTGACCGCCAGCAGGGCGACCGCCAGCAGGGCGACCGCCAGCAGGGCGGCGACCGCAACCGCGACCAGCAGCGCCAGGGCGGTGGCAACCGCGGTGACAACCGGGGTGACAACCGCCAGGACGGCAACCGCGGTGACCGCCAGCGCAACCAGCAGGACGGCAACCGCGGCGACGGCAACCGCGGTGACAACCGCAACCAGCAGCCGGACGACGACGAGGAAGGCGGCCGTCGCGGCCGTCGCTTCCGCGACCGCCGTCGCCGGGGCAGCGGTGGCGGCCGGGCCGAAGGCGGCTCGCCGGACACCGAGATCCGCGAGGACGACGTCCTGCTGCCTGTCGCGGGCATCCTGGACGTGCTGGACAACTACGCGTTCGTGCGGACCTCCGGCTACCTCGCCGGCCCGAACGACGTGTACGTCTCGCTGTCACTGGTCCGCAAGTACGGCCTGCGCCGCGGTGACGCCATCACCGGTGTGGTGCGCCAGCCGCGCGAGGGCGAGCAGCAGCGGCAGAAGTTCAACCCGCTGGTGCGCGTCGACTCGATCAACGGCCTGGAGCCGGACGAGGCCAAGCGGCGTCCCGACTTCACCAAGCTGACCCCGCTGTACCCGAACGAGCGGCTGCGCCTCGAGACCGAGTCGCACAAGCTCACCACCCGCGTGATCGACCTGATCATGCCGGTCGGCAAGGGGCAGCGCGCCCTGATCGTGTCGCCGCCGAAGGCCGGTAAGACCACGATCATGCAGGACATCGCCAACGCGATCTCCACGAACAACCCCGAGTGCCACCTGATGGTCGTCCTGGTCGACGAGCGTCCGGAAGAGGTCACCGACATGCAGCGCTCGGTGAAGGGCGAGGTCATCGCCTCGACCTTCGACCGGCCGCCGTCCGACCACACGTCGGTCGCGGAGCTGTCGATCGAGCGGGCCAAGCGCCTGGTCGAGATGGGCCACGACGTCGTCGTGCTGCTCGACTCGATCACCCGCCTCGGCCGCGCGTACAACCTGGCGGCCCCGGCGTCCGGCCGGATCCTGTCCGGTGGTGTCGACTCGACCGCGCTGTACCCGCCGAAGCGGTTCCTCGGTGCGGCCCGCAACATCGAGAACGGCGGCTCGCTGACCATCTTCGCCACGGCGATGGTCGAGACCGGCTCGACGATGGACACGGT
This sequence comes from Amycolatopsis sp. NPDC004169, assembly GCF_040610315.1. Lineage (NCBI taxonomy): Bacteria > Bacillati > Actinomycetota > Actinomycetes > Pseudonocardiales > Pseudonocardiaceae > Amycolatopsis > Amycolatopsis sp. NPDC004169. The sequence continues at coordinate 94,066 of NZ_JBEXMD010000015.1, read as the reverse complement.
CATCTTCGAGGAGTTCAAGGGCACCGGTAACGCGGAGCTCAAGCTCGACCGGAAGATCGCCGAGCGCCGCGTGTTCCCGGCGGTCGACGTCAACCCGTCCGGTACCCGCAAGGACGAGCTGCTGCTCTCGCCGGACGAGCTCGCGGTCACGGTGAAGCTGAGCCGGGTGCTGCACGCGCTCGACTCGCAGCAGGCCATCGACCTGCTGATCTCGCGCCTGCGGAAGACGAAGACCAACGTCGAGTTCCTGATGCAGGTCTCGAAGACCGCCCTCGGCGGCGGCGAAGACGACTGAGTCCCGTCTTGCGAGGGGGCCTTCCCGGTGCGCCGGGGAGGCCCCCTTCGCGGTGGGAATAGCTGGTCAGCGGGGTGCGTTCCAGTACACGTCTGCCCGTCTGGCAGAATTACCCGCTGAAGTCCGGCGCCGGTTCACCCCGTGACGACTGGGGACCCGGAGCCAACGAGAGAGGACACCATGAAGAGCGGTATTCACCCCGAGTACGTGGTCACCGAAGTGAACTGCGACTGCGGCAACAGCTTCACCACGCGCAGCACCAAGACCAGCGGTAACATCCACGTCGAGATCTGCTCGAACTGCCACCCGTTCTACACGGGCAAGCAGAAGATCATGGACACCGGTGGCCGGGTCGCGCGCTTCGAGGCTCGCTACGGCAAGCGCCAGAAGAAGGCCGACGCCAAGTAGCTTTTTCCACGGCGCCCATCCGGTACTCCCGGGTGGGCGCCGTTCTTTATGGTTGTTTCCCGGGCTGAGAGGTGGCTGAAGGTGGATTCGAGCTCGCTCAAGGGGCTGCTCGCCGAGCACGCGGAGCTGGAGCGGCAGCTGGCGGACCCGGCGGTGCACGCCGACCAGGCGCGCGCCCGCAAGCTCGGCCGCCGCTACGCCGAGCTGACGCCGGTGGTCCGTGCGGTCCACGAGCTCGACACGGCCCGTGACGACCTCTCGGCCGCGCGGGAGATGGCCTCGGAGGACGCGGAGTTCGCCGCGGAGGCCGAGCAGCTGGCCGCGAAGATCCCCGAGCTGGAGTCGAAGCTCACCGAGCTCCTGCTGCCGCGCGACCCGTACGACGGATCCGACGTCGTGATGGAGATCAAGTCCGGCGAGGGCGGCGAGGAGTCGGCCCTGTTCGCCGGCGACCTGCTGCGGATGTACCTGCGCTACGCCGAGCGCCACGGCTGGAAGGCGGAAGTCCTCGACTCGGTGGACTCCGACCTGGGCGGCTTCAAGGACGTCACGCTGTCGATCAAGACGAAGGCGGCCGACGTCGACGGGGTGTGGTCCCGCTTGAAGTTCGAGGGCGGCGTGCACCGCGTCCAGCGCGTCCCGGCGACGGAGTCACAGGGCCGCATCCACACGTCGGCGTCCGGGGTGCTGATCTACCCGGAGCCGGAGGAGGTCGAGGTCGAGATCGACCCGAACGACCTGCGCATCGACGTGTTCCGGTCATCGGGCCCGGGCGGCCAGAGCGTCAACACGACGGACTCGGCGGTCCGGATCACCCACCTGCCGACCGGCATCGTGGTGTCCTGCCAGAACGAGAAGTCCCAGATCCAGAACCGCGCCCGCGCCCTGCAGGTGCTGCAGGCCCGCCTCCAGGCCATCGCGGAGGAGGAGGCGGCGGCGAAGGCGTCGGACGCGCGCAAGTCCCAGGTCCGCACGGTCGACCGCTCGGAGCGGATCCGGACGTACAACTTCCCGGAGAACCGCATTTCGGACCACCGGGTGAACTACAAGGCGTACAACCTGGACCAGGTCCTGGACGGCGACCTGGACGGCGTGCTGGACGCGTTGGCGACCGCGGACCGCGAGGAGCGCCTGGCAGCCCAGTCGGGCTGAGGCCGTGTCGACCTCCTGATCACGCGTGCCGACCCTTCACGCACGAGCCGGGTCTTCCGGTCCGTGATCGGAGGGTCGACACGCGTGATCAGAGGGTCGACACGCGTGTTTGGCGGGTCGACACGGCCTCAGCCGGGCTGAGTGGCCGGCTGACGGGCGACCAGCCAGCACAGGCAGAACGGGTGACCGGCCGGGTCGGAGTACACCTGGAAGTCGTCGCCCGAGGTGCTGCCCGCCGCCGGCTTCAGGACTTGTGCGCCGAGGGCCATCACCTGCTCGTGCGCTTCCGCGAAGTCCTCGACCCACAGGTCGAGGTGGATCTGCTGCTTGACCGGGCCGTCCGGCCACTCCGGCGCCACGTGGTCCGGCGCGAACTGCACCCCGATCCGCGGTGCCCCGTCCACCAGCACCATGTGCCAGTCGCCGTCTTCGTCGACCTCGCCACCGAGCACGCCCGCCCAGAAGCGGCTCTCGGCGGCGAGGTCGGCCGCGTCGAACGTGACGACCTGGTGCATTATCCGCATCAGCCGGACCAGAAGCCCGTGATGAAGCGCAGGTAGATCGTCCCGCAGACCAGCGCGTTCGCGTACAGCACGACGTGCACCGCGCCGCGCAGCTGCGGACGGCGCTCGCCGAACAGCACCAGCGCCACGTACATCACCAGGCACGGCAGCAGGTAGCGGTGCACCGACACCACGTTGTTGTTCATCGTCAGCATCACGATCGACGCGAACCCGAACAGCGCCAGCGGGACACCCTTCGACCGCAGTGCCACCAGCACGTACACCGAGCTCACGAACAGCAGCGCCAGCCCGATCATCGGCAGCACGTGGCTCATCAGCGTCCACGCGTCCATCTTCGTGTCGCCGAGCAGCGCGTGGCCGGTGATCTTGGCTTCGCGCCACAGCGTCTCGAGGATGTTCGGGTTGAACTTGTGGTACGACCACTCCCGCACGCCCTTGAGCGCGTTGAAGCTGCCGAAGAAGTCCCCGGTCTGGATCTTCATCGCGACCATCACGGCGGCCAGGCCGGCGAACGCCGCCGGGAACCACAGCAGGTTCCACGACAGCAGGCCGCGCAGCTTCCAGTCCTTCGACCGCCAGAACTCCAGGAAGCACAGGCCGACGAAGACCGCCGCCGTGATGCGGGAGGCCGTCAGCGGGATGAGCGTCAGGCCCATCCAGAGCCACTGGCGGCGCAGCGCGAACAGGTAGGCCCAGAAGCCGAGCGCGCAGAACACCGCCTCGCTGTAGAACGAGTGCAGGAAGAACGCGGCGGGCGCGGTCAGGAACGCCGCGACGACCAGCCACGGCGCCCGCTCGCCCGCGAAGAAGTGGCGGCCGATCTTCAGCAGCGCGACCGCGGCCAGCCAGGTGGCCACCAGGTTGACCAGGAACCCGGCGACCAGCAGGCCGATCGTGCCGAAGCTGACCGTCTGCACCAGCCAGACCAGCAGCGGGAACACCGGGTAGAACGCCCGCGTCGGGGCGTAGCTGCCGGTGTAGGCGTGCATCGCGATCTCGCCGTAGTTGCCGGCGTCCCACCGGTAGGTGTGCGCCAGCAGGCTCATCGTCGAGCCGATGCCGGTCTTCGGGATGCCCTCGTCGGTGGGGCTGGACGGCGCGAACAGGTACGCCAGCGCGATCAGCACCACGTTCCAGGCCAGCACCACGGCGAAGACGCGGGCGTAGTCGCCGTTCAGCCAGGCCCAGCGGCTCGCGCGGGCCTGCTCCGGGGCTTCCGGAGCGGGCTGGTCGGCGACCCGGGACGGGACGGCGGTGCTAGTCATGCGTAACCTCCGCGACCGGCGCCTCGGCCGCCGCCGCGGGCCGGTGCCGGAAGACGACCTTGTGGTAGAGCACGTAGTTCCAGACCAGGCCGACCACGATCCCGGCGAACTTCGGGATCAGCACGTTCACCCCGGGAAACGCGCTGGTGACCCCGAAGATGATCGCCGCCTGCACCACCCACAGCCCGAACGCGGTGACGGCGAAGAACAGCAGCGCCTGGCGGCGGACGTCACCGTCCTTGGCGCGGAAGGTGAAGTTCCGGTTCAGCGTGAAGCTGAGCAGCATGCCCGTGGTCGTGGAGATGAAGTTCGCCACGAACAGGGGGACGCCCAGCGTCACCAGCAGCGCGTAGCCGAGGGCGTCGACGAGGGTGTTCGCCACGCCGACCAGCCCGAAGCGCAGCTGGGTCGCCGAGATCAGCTTCACCGGGCGCCTCGTCCCGCGTCGGCGCCCTCGCGGGCCTCGACCGCCACCCCGGTGCGCACCGACGCGACGCCGTACAGCGGCCGGTTCTGCACCTGGGAGTACGTGCGGCCGATGTAGCTGCCGAGCACGCCGAGCATGATGATCTGGATCCCGCCGAGGAAGAACATCGCGATCCCGAGGAACGCCCAGCCGGGCACCGCGGTCTCCGGGGCGAACAGCTTGACGCCGCCGACGTACAGGATCCCGACGAAGCTCAGGAACGAGATCAGGTAGCCCATGCGCGTGATCATCCGCAGCGGCGTCACCGAGAAGCCGAGGATGCCGTCGGCGGCGAAGCGCAGCATCTTGCGCAGCGGGTAGCCCGTGACGCCGGCGTGCCGCTTGTCGCGGTCGAACAGCACGGCGGTTTGCTTGAAGCCGATGTAGCTGACCAGCCCGCGCAGGAAGCGGTCGCGCTCGCGGTACTTGCGCAGCTCGTCGACCACCTTGCGGTCGATCAGCCGGAAGTCGCCGGTGTTCTTCGGGATGTCGACCGCGGCCATCTTCCGCAGGAACCAGTAGAACCCGCCGGCGGTGATCTTCTTGAACGGCGAGTCCTGGCGGGAGCGGCGCTGCGCGTAGACGACGTCGAAGCCCTCTTCCCACTTCTCGATCAGCTCGAGGGCGACCCGCGGCGGGTCCTGCATGTCGCTGTCCATGATGACGACGGCGTCCGCGTCGACCAGGTCCAGCCCGGCGGTGACGGCCATCTGGTGCCCGAAGTTGCGGCTCAGCTCGACCACGGTGACGCGCTCGTCGCGGGTGCTGAGCTCGGTGAGCTTGGCCAGCGAACCGTCCCGGCTGCCGTCGTCGACGTACAGGAAGCTGAAGTCGTACTTGCCGGCGAGCGGGCGGGTCACCTCGTCCACCGTCCGGTGCAGCAGGTCGATGTTCTCTTCCTCGTTGTAGATCGGGAAGATGAACGCCACCCGGCGGGTGATCGGCTCTGTGGGCACTGCGGGGCTCCCCGGAGGTTCGGTGCGGAACGGTTCGGGCGGTGCCGTGGAGCAGGCGAATCCCCGACCCGGTGACCTGCATCCTAGAAGATCGGGCCGATCAGGGTCCCGGCACCCGGACTTGTCGCCTGCGCGCCGGGGGTGCCTCGATACGCTGGACGGCGTGGGACCGGCGCGTGTCCTCACGGGGGAGTTCCGCCTGGTGTGCCAGGCTCGACGAGGTGAAGGACGACGAGTGAACCGGCAGCCGCTGCGCCTGGCCATCATCGAGGCCACCCGCATCCTCGAGCGCGCGGGCGTCGCCTCGCCGAGGTTCGACGCCGAGGTGATCGCCGCGCACGTGCTCGGGGTCGAACGCGGCAGGCTGCCGATGGTGCCACTGGTCGACCCGCCGGTCATCGAGGCCATCGGCCAGCTCGTCCAGCAGCGCGCCAAGCGCATCCCGCTGCAGTACCTGACCGGCTGGGCCGCGCTCGGTGACATCACGGTGGCGGTCGGTGCCGGTGTGTTCGTCCCGCGGCCGGAGACGGAGCTGCTGCTCGAGTGGGGGGTCAAGTTCCTGCAGGGCCGCGAGTTCCCGGTGGTGGTGGACCTGTGCACGGGTTCCGGCGCGCTGGCGCTGGCGGTGGCCCACGCCCGCCCGGACGCGGTGGTGTACGCGGTGGACATCGACCCGCAGGCCCTGGCCTGGGCCAGGCACAACGCGGACGTCCACGCCGAAGCGGGCAACACCCCGATCCGGCTCTATTCGGGCGACATCGGCGACCCGACGATGTTCGCCGAGCTCGACGGCCTGGTCGACCTGGTGCTGTGCAACCCGCCGTACGTCCCGGAGGGGACCCCGGTACCGCCGGAGGTGGCCGAGCACGACCCCCCGCGAGCGGTGTTCGCCGAGGAGAGCGGGCTGGCGGTGATCCGCCACGCGATCGCAGCCGGCGCGCGCCTGCTGCGTCCGGGAGGAGGACTGGCGATCGAGCACGACGACACGCACGGCTCGGCGGTGCCGGCGCTGGTGCGGGCGCGGCGGGTGCTCACCGGGGTCGAGGACCATGCCGATCTGACGGGCCGGGCGCGATTCGTGACCGCGCGGCGGCTGGGCTGAGCAGCACCCCGGCCAGCACCCCCGCCAGCCCGTCGAGCTCCGACAACAGCACCGGGCTCCGCCAGGAACTGCCCGCGGACCTGCCGTTTCGTCGCCCCCAGAGCCCGGCGCAGCCTTCCGCAGCCTCCGGACATTCCCCACCGCTCCCTGGGGGGCGTCCCAGGTCTATCGTATCGGGAGCCTCCGACGAAAAGCCGGAAAAGCCGGGGTTGCCGCTGAGCTGTACACAGCCGGGCCGAGTTGTGGACAAGCCCGCTCCGGCTCGGTGCGGAGGCATCGGGGGATTGCCGGACTCGAGTCGGCGGCCATGGTCGAGCAGGCCGGGCGCTCGTCGCCGAGCCGACGCGAGCGACTGGTTCCGCCGGCCCGGGTTGCGGCGCGTTCGAGTCTTGCCAGACAGCCGCGGCGGACATTGCCGCAAGCGCGCTGCCCAGAGGCTGGGCGTTCGTTGCCGCCCTGAGCAGCCCCCGATTCCACGCTACCGGCGGCCACCGACGAAAAGCCGGGAAAGCCGCCGGCGAGCGGCCTTGTTGTCCACAACCCGGCCGAGCTGTGGACAACAAGGCCCTCACCGCTAGAAGCCGAACGCCGTGCAGCTCGCCGTCGCGGTCTTCGACGGGTCGCTCACCGAGGTGGCCGTCAGCTTCACCCGGGCCGCCAGATCGCCGCCCTGGCTTCGCTTGGCGTACGCCGGCACCTTCACGTGGCCGCCGAACTTGGCCGTGGCCAGCTCGTTCGGCAGCTTCACCTGCCAGCCGCGGGCGTCCGTCGACACGGTCAGCCGGTACGTGTCCGTGTCGTACGGGGCCTGCGCCCCGCGGGCCGCGCCCGTGTTCAGCAGGCCGAAGTCGCACGTGGCCAAGCCGCCTCGGGCGATGGCCGGCAGGGCCGGGGTCAGGGCCGCGCCGCGGGACTGGCTGCCCGTGCCGTCCAGGGACGCCACCGTCACCGTGTACGACAGGATGCCGCGGCGGTCGCGGGCCACGTCCGTGATCAGGAAGCGCAGGCGGTTGGCCTGGTCCGTGTACTCGTACGGGCTCGCCGCCTCCGTGCCCGCCTTGAACAGGGCGTCGTTGAGCTGGCGGTAGTCACCGATGGTGATCTTCACCGGCGTGCCGTCGGGCTTCGTGTAATCCGTGATGCCGATGTCCTGCGGGTTCGCGTCGATCACCCAGTCGAAGGGGGCGTTGTCCTTGTTCTTCGTCTTGGTGATCAGCACGCCGGAGTCGGGCGTGAAGGAGTCCGAGCCCATCCGGTCGACGACCTCGACGGTGTAGTTGTCGTAGCCGCCGCCGTCGCAGAACGGGTCCGTCGCCCGGTCGCACTTCGGGGCCTTGTCACCGCCGGTGAGCTTGATGTTCAGGCCGGTGAACGCACCGGGCTGCGCTTCGGCCTCCCGCGCGGTGAGCCGGGCCGAGACCGGGCCGGTCTTCGCCAGCTCGTTGCGGTCGAGCTGCAGCACGTCCGCCGGGTCGACGATGCCGAGCTTCAGCTTGTTGCGCAGCTGGTGCTGTGCTCCCATCGAGCTGCCCTGCGTCGCCGGGATCTGCCAGCGGGTGTGCGGGCCGCCGGGGCCGTTGAACGTCCCGCGCGAAAGCATGTCCCACGGTCCGCTGTAGCTGCGCGAGGGCGGCGTGCCGAACGGGTTGTTGTAGTTGTCGCCGATGCCGAGGATGTGGCTGAACTCGTGGGCGTAGGTCGACTGGCCCGAGCTTTCGGCCTGCACCGAGCTGCCGTCCTGGGCGTTCGGCCAGATGCTGGCGGCCGACGCCCACGACGTCCACGGCACGTACCGGGTGGGGGCGTAGTTGGGCAGGTCGTGGTTGGGCGGGCCGAAGGCGTCCGGCACGTTTTCCTTCGTCCCGAACTTCATCTCGCCGAACTCCTGCCAGGTCGAGCTCTCGTCCTGGCCGGCGGAGAGGTAGAAGACGAAGTCGAACTGCTTCGCGGTGTCGCCGACGTCGGCGCGCCAGGCGTCCCCGGCGTCCTTGCGGAGGTCACGGCTGCAGTCCGCGCCGGGCGGGCAGGCGCTCGGCTGGAACTCCATGCCGTATTCGTAGGACTTCCCGGGCATCCGGTACGGCCCGAACGCGGTCAGCTGCACGCCGAACCGGCCGCCGGAGTCCTCCATCCAGTACTCGTTGATGGTGTGGCCGTTGTTGAGGGCTTCGGGCTTGTTGAGGAAGTCCTGGTAGTACTGCGCGACCTTCGCCCGCGGAACGTTCGCGGCGGCGGGCCCGGGGTTGCCGAAGATGGTCGAGTTCGCGGGTTTCGTGACGACGAAGTCCTGGTCCGGGTAGTCGGCGAGGACGACAGCGCCCTTGAAGGTGCGCTGGGTGGGCTTGAGGGTCGGGTCGGCCCAGTTCGTGCCGGGCACCTTCCGGTAGTCGGACCAGGTCATGTGGTCCTGGTTCTCCCAGTGCGCGGCATCGATCGGCGCGGGCCAGCCACGGGTGAGCGGTTCGGCGGCGGCGGTCCCGGCACCGAGCCCGGAGAGAACGGCGACGGCGGCGAGCAGGGCGAGCGCTTTCGGGGTTCTGGGGCGCATCTGCGGCTCCTTCACTGGGAACCCACGGGGGTGGTGGTTCCCGAAGATCGACCGTATTGAGCCGGGCTGTCGCGGTTCTGCCTCAGGGCGAGGTTTACCCGCTTGCCCCACGACGAAAGTCTGGCCGGTTGTCAGCCGTGCGCTCGGGCGTTGTGGACAACCCCGGGCGTGCGCGCCGGAAGGGGCCGAAACTGTCGGTGCCGGCCGGTAGCGTGGAAAACGGGGGCGCCCCCGGGGCCTGCGCCGGTTTGATGCGGGGAGCGATGTGGACAACTCCGGCCGCACGCGCCGAGAGCGCCAGGAACTGTCGGTGCTCGCCGGTAGCGTGGAAGACGGGGGGCGCCCCCGCGGGGCCTGCACACAGGATGCGCGCGGCGGTCCCGACCGCAATTCCGGCGCCGCTGGTACCTCATCCACCGCCCGCTCGGAGCGAGATCGATGGCAATGATCAGACCCGGTGCGGTTGTCGATCCGGGTGGCCAGGTCGTTGCCGGAACCGACCGGCACTCGACTTCGGGCTTCGCCACCGGCCTCGACCTGCCGAAGTGGCGTCCCAGGTGACGAGCGATGTGGACAACTCCGGCCGCACGCGCCGAGAGCGCCGGAAACTGTCGGTGCCCGCCGGTAGCGTGGAAGACGGGGGGCGCCCCCAAGCGGCGCTGCGCAGCCGGCACCGCCTCCGGACCCGAGCCCGCCGAACCGCACCCCGCCGCCCTGTGACGCGGCGAACGTCCCCCCGGCCCGCCGGACTACGCTGCCCACCATGAGCGTGGTCTACGACTGCAGCAGGCGCGAGACCCGGGCCGACGGGCTGGCCGCCGCGGCCGGGGCGGTTCGGTCCAGCAGGCTGGTCGTCCTGCCCACCGATACCGTCTACGGGATCGGGGCCGACGCCTTCGACGCCGGTGCCGTGCAGGCGCTGCTGCGGGCCAAGAACCGCGGCCCGGACATGCCCGTCGGTGTGCTCGTCGGCTCGTGGTCCACTGTGGACGGGCTGGTGCTGGGCGTGCCGCCGCAGGCCAGGGCGCTCATCGAAGCCTTCTGGCCCGGTGACCTTTCCATCGTGCTGCCGCACGCGCCGAGCCTGCAGTGGAACCTCGGCGAAGCCCGCGGCACCGTCATGCTGCGGATGCCGCTGCACCCCGTCGCCCTCGAACTGCTGCGGGACGTCGGGCCGATGGCCGTCTCCAGTGCGAACGTCTCCGGGCGGCCGCCGGCCCGTACCGCGCAGGAGGCGCAGGAACAGCTCGGGGACTCGGTCGCGGTGTACCTCGACGGCGGTTCGAGCGGCGAGTCCGTCGCTTCGAGCGTCGTGGACCTCACCGGTACCGAACCGGTCGTGCTGCGCGAGGGCGCGGTGAGCAAGTCGGCCATCGCGGAGGTGCTCGGTGTGCCCGCGGAATCCTTGGCCTGAAGCCGGATCACGACGAGATCCGCGACACGATAGCGTGTCGCGGGTGACCCCGACCCCGCGAGCGTGACGTCCCCGTGCCGCCCACTTCCGGTCTGCTCCCCATCCGGGAATACATCCTCGTCGCGCTGACCGCGACGGCCGTGACCTACCTGCTCACCGGCGTCGTGCGCCGGGTTGCGATCCGCGTCGGCGCGATCGCCAACCCGCGCGCGCGGGACGTGCACGTCGCCCCGATCCCGCGGATGGGCGGGGTCGGCATCTACCTCGGCGTCGCCGGCGCGATGGGCCTCGCCCACCAGCTGCCCGCGCTGTCGCACGGCTTCGACGCCTCCTTCGACTCGGTCGGCGTGCTGCTGGCCGCCGGCGTGATCTCGCTGATCGGCGCGCTCGACGACCGGTTCGAACTGGACGCCTGGACGAAGCTGGCCGGCCAGGTCATGTGCGCCGGCATCCTGGTCATCTTCGGCGTGCAGTGGGTGTCGTTCTGGGTGCCGTGGGGCGGCACCGGCGGCTCGTTCGGCTCGGTGCTGGTGCTCGACAAGAACCAGGGCGCCCTGCTCACCGTCGTGATGGTCGTGGTCATGGTCAACGCGATGAACTTCGTCGACGGCCTCGACGGGCTGGCCGGCGGCCTCGGCTTCATCGCCGCCGCGGCCACCTGCTCGTTCTCCCTCGGCCTGCTCGACAGCTCGGGCGGTGACGTCGGCACCTACCCGCCCGCGCTGATCGCCGCCACCCTCGCCGGCGCCTGTCTGGGCTTCCTGCCGTACAACTTCCAGCCCGCGAAGATCTTCATGGGCGACTCCGGCTCGATGATGATCGGCCTGATGCTCGCCGGCGCGACGACGTCGGCGTCCGGGCGCGTGCCGTACACGCAGTTCAGCGCCAAGGACGCGATCGCGCTGCTGTCCCCGCTGGTGGTCGTGGCGGCCGTGCTGTTCGTGCCGATGCTGGACCTGATCATGGCGGTCGTCCGGCGCACCCGGCGCGGCGAAAGCCCGTTCGCCGCCGACAAGATGCACCTGCACCACCGGCTGCTGGAGATCGGCCACTCCCAGCGCCGCGCGGTGCTGCTGATCTACCTGTGGGCCGGGTTGCTGGCCTTCGGCGCGGTGTCGGTGACGCTGTTCGACGACGTCGCGGCGCTGTGGATCATCGGGATCGGCCTGGTCTTGGCGGCGGTGGTCTCGATCGTCCCGCGGCTGCGCTCGCGCAACCAGCCCGGCACCTGATCCGCCGGGGTCTCTACACTCGGGTGGGAACCGAGCAGGGAGCCAGAGTGAGCGAAACCGAAACGCACGAGCAGGAGAACCCGCACGCCAAGGTGGTGCTGCAGGCGGCCCGCGCGATGACGAGGGCCTCGCTGCTGGTCACCCCGCCCGCGGTGATCGTGTGCATCGCGCTGTTCAGCATCCTCAACGGCCTGCCCGGCTTCCTCGGCTCGCTCGTCGGCGGGGTGCTCGCGATGCTGGCGTCCCTGTCGACGCTCGGCATGATGAAATTCAGCGCGGGCCAGGACCCGATGTTCGTCATGGTCATCGCGCTCGGCGGGTACGTCGTGAAGGTCGTCCTGCTCTTCGGGGCGCTGACGCTGCTGAAGGGCGTCACCGCGCTGCACCCGATGTCGCTCGGCATCACGATGATCGTGGCCATCCTGCTCGCCGCCGCGGCCGAGTTCGCCGCCTTCCGCAAGACCAAGATCCCGACGATCATCCCGTCCTGACGCGGTCCGTTTCGTCGTAACCTTCCGTTACTCTTCGTGCACCCACCTGCGGCCGCTTGAGTGTGACCGGCACCACACGAGTGCGCTTGCGTGCGGACTGCGGACGGTGACCGGGACCCGCCGCCTGCGGTGATCCGGATCGGGTCCCGGTGCGCACCGGACCTGGGTCCCGGGACCACCCGGGACCTAAGTCCTGGGCTGATCGGTTGGTTAGGAGTACGCCTGTCCGGCACGGATTGACCTGCTGGTATGGTCCGCGTCAAGGGTGGCGGCCTCGGCCGCGCGCTTCCCGAGACGAACCGCGATCAGCAGTGTGGCGACCGTGTAGTTCCGCCGTCCGGCCGCTGGTCCGAAGTAGACCGCAGGGCAGTGTTCAAGCGAGACAACCCCGTGTGCAGAACGTGAAGGTGTGTTCTGCGGACGGTGGGGTAGCCGCCTCCGACGTCCCGATACGTATCGGGTACGTTAAGTCCAGATCGTGACGATTCCCCCGGCGGAGTGAACGCCGGCCGGGAGAACCGGAAGGAGCCCAGTGGGCGCGCTGGTTTTGGCCGAGGGTGCGGTATTCGCGCCGCCCGGCGCCGAAAGCTTCGAGTTGCCGCCGTTGTTCGGCTCGGTCACCAAGCCGATGCTGCTCGTCGTGGCGTCGGTCGTCATCATCGCGACGTACTTCCTGCTGGCGACCCGCAAGCTTCAGGTCGTCCCGAGCAAGGGGCAGTTCGTGGCGGAGTCGATCTACGACTTCAGCCGCAACAACATCGCGCGCGAGCAGATCGGCTCGAAGGACTTCAAGCCGTTCGTACCCCTCGTTTTCGCATTGTTCACCTTCGTACTGGTGAACAACCTCTACGGGATCATCCCCGTCCTGCAGTTCCCGACCATGGCGCGCTTCGGTTTCCCGGTCGCCCTCTCGGTCCTCGTCGTCTACCCGGTCTACCACTTCGTCGGGTTCAAGCGGCACGGTTTCGCCGGTTACTTCAAGAAGGAACTCGCCCCGCCGGGCGTGCCCAAGGCGGTGCTGCCGCTCTTCTCGCTGATCGAGTTCGCGGAGAAGTTCTTCCTCAACCCGCTGACGCTCGCCATCCGTGTTTTCGCCGCCATGTTCGCGGGTCACCTGATCCTGGCGGTGTTCACCCTCGGCGGCACCTTCCTGCTGACCGAGACCTCGAGCTGGGCCCTGAAGCCGGTCTCGCTGGTGGCGTGGATCTTCGCCATCGGGATGACGTTCCTCGAGGCCTTCATCCAGGTGCTGCAGGCCTACATCTTCGCCCTGCTGTCGGCTGGGTACATCGGCGCCGCGCTGGCGTCGGAGCACTGAGAACACAAGCCCCCGATCCACGCGAGCGCGTGGACCGAAGTGAAGGGAAATGCACGTGAGCAACATCGTTCTGGCCCAGGCCGCGGAGCAGGCTGTCAACCTCAACCCCGGTCTCGCCGCCATCGGTTACGGCCTGGGCGCGATCGGCCCGGGCATCGGTGTGGGTCTGATCTTCGCCGCCGTCATCAACGGCACCGCCCGCCAGCCGGAGGCGCAGGGCAAGCTGCAGGGCATCGGCTTCTCGACCTTCGTTCTGACCGAGGTGCTCGCCCTGATCGGCATCGTCATCTACTTCATCGCCTCCGCCGCCTGAGTCCTCGGCTCATCGCTTTAAGGAGACGCCGTGCTGAACAGTGCCTTGGTCCTCGCCGCAGAGGGCGAAACGCACAACCCGATCATCCCCGACATCTCGGAGCTGATCCTCGGCATCGTCGCCTTCCTGATCCTGCTGTTCATCCTCAAGAAGTACGTCGTCCCTCGCTTCGAGGCCGCGTACGAAGAGCGTGCGCAGAAGATCGAGGGAGGCATCGAGAAGGCCGAGCGGGCCCAGGCCGAGGCCGAAGAGGCGCTGGCCAAGTACAAGGCCCAGCTGCAGGAAGCCCGCACCGAAGCCGCGAAGATCCGCGACGACGCCCGGCTCGAAGCCGAGCAGATCAAGGCGGAGCTGCGGGCCGAGGCGGAGGCCGAGTCCCAGCGCATCGTCGCACAGGGCCAGGCCCAGCTGCAGGCCCAGAAGGCGCAGATCATCGCGGAGCTGCGGGCCGACATGGGCCGCAACGCCGTCGAGCTGGCCAGCCGCATCGTCGGCGAGTCGCTCGAGGACGAGGCGCGCCGCCGCGGCACCGTCGACCGGTTCCTGGCGGAGCTGGAAACCACCGGTGCGTCCAACGGAGCGGGGAAGTAGCCAGAGATGACGCTGCATGCTGCGAGCCGTGAAGCGCTCGGCCTCGCCGAGGAACGCCTCGGCGAGGTTCTGGCCGACGCGGGAGCCGACGCTGCCACGGTCGGCGACGAGCTGCTCTCGGTCGTCGACCTGCTGGACCGGGAGATCGGCCTGCGCCGGGCGGTGAGCGACGCCTCCGCGACGGCGGAGTCGCGCACCGGGCTGGTGCGCCGGCTGTTCGACGGCAAGTTGTCCGAACCGGCCCTGAAGGTGCTCGACACCGTGGCGGGCAGCCGCTGGTCCAGCCCCCGTGAGCTGACCGACGGGCTCGAGTCGCTCGGGCGCTCGGCCCTGCTCACCTCGGCGGAGAAGACCGGGAACGTCGACACCGTCGAATCCCAGCTCTTCCAGGTCGCGCGCGTGGTGGCCAACCACCCCGAGCTCGAGGCCGCGCTGTCGGACCTGACCGGGCCCGCCGACGCCAAGCGCACGCTGGTGCGCGGGCTGTTCGCCGACAAGGTGGACGTGGTCACCGAGACCCTCGTCGAGCAGGTCGTGCGCCGGGCCAAGGGCCGCGGCGTCGGCGTCGGGCTCGACAAGCTGGTCAAGCTGGCCGCGGAGCGGCGCCAGCGCTCGGTGGCCTACGTGACCAGCGCGAACGCCCTGACCGACGAGCAGGTCGCCCAGCTGGGCGCGAAGCTCGACGCCATCTACGGGCGGCCGATCGCGCTGCACGTCGAGGTCGACCCCCGGCTCGGCGGCGGTCTCGTCGTCCGCGTCGGCGACGAGGTCATCGACGGGAGCGCGGCGGGGCAGCTCGCGGCGTTGCGCAGGCGGCTGGCCCGGGCATAGGCCCAGGTCACACAAGACTTTGCATACTGGCAAGAACGAAGCGAGAGCGGGAAAGACATGGCCGAGCTGACGATCTCCTCGGATGAGATCCGTAGCGCGATCGAGAACTACGTCTCGAGTTACGCCCCGGACGTGAGCCGGGAAGAAGTTGGCACCGTGGTGGACGCCGGCGACGGCATCGCCCACGTCGAGGGCCTGCCCTCGGCCATGGCCAACGAGCTGCTCGAGTTCCCCGGCGGCGTCCTGGGCGTCGCACTGAACCTGGACGCGCGCTCCATCGGTGCCGCGATCCTCGGTGACTTCGAAAGCATCGAAGAGGGCCAGCAGGTCAAGCGCACCGGCCAGGTCCTGTCGGTGCCGGTCGGCGACGGCTACCTCGGCCGCGTCGTCAACCCGCTGGGCCAGGCGATCGACGGCCTCGGCGACATCGAGACCACCGAGCGCCGCGCGCTGGAGCTCAAGGCCGCCTCGGTGGTCGAGCGCCAGCCGGTGTCGGAGCCGCTGCAGACCGGCATCACCGCCATCGACGCGATGACGCCGATCGGCCGCGGCCAGCGCCAGCTGATCATCGGTGACCGCAAGACGGGCAAGACCGCCGTCGCCGTGGACACGATCATCAACCAGAAGGCCAACTGGGAGACCGGCGACCCGAAGAAGCAGGTTCGCTGCATCTACGTCGCGGTCGGCCAGAAGGGCTCCACGATCGCCGCCGTGAAGAAGTCCCTCGAGGACGCCGGCGCGCTGGAGTACACCACGATCGTCGCGGCCCCCGCGTCCGACTCGGCCGGCTTCAAGTGGATCGCGCCGTACACCGGCTCGGCCATCGGCCAGCACTGGATGTACGAGGGCAAGCACGTCCTCATCGTGTTCGACGACCTGACCAAGCAGGCCGACGCCTACCGCGCGATCTCGCTGCTGCTGCGCCGCCCGCCGGGCCGCGAGGCGTTCCCCGGCGACGTCTTCTACTTGCACTCCCGCCTGCTGGAGCGCTGCGCGAAGCTGTCGGACGAGCTGGGCGCCGGCTCGCTGACCGGTCTCCCGATCATCGAGACCAAGGCGAACGACGTGTCGGCCTACATCCCGACGAACGTCATCTCGATCACCGACGGCCAGTGCTTCTTCCAGTCGGACCTGTTCAACGCCGGTCAGCGCCCGGCCATCGACGTGGGCATCTCGGTGTCCCGCGTGGGTGGTGCCGCGCAGGTCAAGGCGATGAAGTCGGTCTCGGGCTCGCTCCGCATCGACCTGTCGCAGTACCGCGAGCTGGAGGCCTTCGCGGCCTTCGCCTCCGACCTCGACGACGCGTCGAAGGCGCAGCTCGAGCGCGGTGCCCGCCTGTACGAGGTGCTCAAGCAGCCGCAGTACTCGCCGATCCCGGTCGAGGAGCAGGTCTGCACGGTGTGGCTGGGCACGAACGGCCACTACGACTCGGTCCCGACCGAGGACGTGCGCCGCTTCAACCTCGAGTTCCTCGACTCGGCCCGCCGCAAGCACCCGGAGATCCTGGCCGCGATCCGCGACTCCGGGAAGTTCGAGGACGAGACCGCCGACAAGCTGGTCGCCGCGGTGAACGAGTTCAAGAAGGAGTTCACCACGTCCGAGGGCAAGCCGCTCGAGGACAACGCGGACGCCATGGAAGCCGACAAGGTCGGGCAGGAGACCGTCAAGGTCAACAAGCCCGCGCCGAAGAAGTGAGCTGGTAGCTCATGGCCGCACAACTCCGGGAACTCCGGTCGCGCATCAAGGCGACCAAGTCGATCGGCAAGATCACGAAGGCGATGGAGCTCATCGCCACCGCGCGCATCACGAAGGCGCGGGCGCGGGTCGCCGCTTCCCGGCCGTACGCGGACGAGATCACCAAGGTGCTCTCGGCGCTGGCCGGCGCGGCCACCACGCTCGACCACCCCATGCTGGTCGAGCGCCCGAACCCCAAGCGGGCCGCTGTCCTGGTCGTGACCAGCGACAAGGGCCAGTGCGGCGGGTACAACTCCAACGTGCTGCGGGCGACCGAAGAGCTGCTGGCCCTCCTCCGCTCGGAGGGCAAGGAGCCGCAGCTCTACGTCACCGGCAACAAGGGGCTGAACTACTACCGGTTCCGGGGCCGCGAGGTCGTGGACGGCTGGACGGGCTTCTCCGACCAGCCGGGCTACGCCAACGCGGTCGCGGCCGGTGACGCCCTGGTGGAGTCGTTCATGCGCGGCGCCGACGACGCGGACGGGAACGCCGACGGCATCAACGGTGTCGACGAGATCCACATCGTCTACACCGAGTTCGTGTCGATGCTGACCCAGCGGCCGACCGCCAAGCGCGTCGCCCCGCTCGAGGTCGAGTACTCCGAGGGTGAAGAGGAGAAGCCCGCCGGGCTGCTCCCCAGCTACGAGTTCGAGCCCAGTGCCGACACGCTGCTGGACGCGATCCTGCCGAAGTACATCAACACGCGGCTCTACGCGGCGTTCCTCGAGTCCGCGGCGTCCGAGCTGGCCGCCCGCCGGACCGCGATGAAGGCGGCGTCGGACAACGCGAACGAGCTGGTCGGCACCCTGACGCGGGAGATGAACCAGGCCCGCCAGGCGCAGATCACCCAGGAGATCTCCGAAATCGTCGGTGGCGCGAACGCGCTCACCGCAGCAGGAAGTGATGATTGATGACCAGTACTGAAGCCCCGCGCGCCAAGGGGCGCATCGTGTCGGTGACCGGTCCGGTCGTCGACGTCGAGTTCCCGCGCGGTTCCGTGCCCGACCAGTTCAACGCGCTCAAGGTCGAGATCGAGTTCGAGCAGCTGCGCAAGACGGTGACCCTCGAGGTCGCCAGCCACCTGGGCGACAACCTCGTCCGCACCATCTCCCTGCAGCCGCAGGACGGCCTGGTGCGCGGCGCGGAGGTCACCGACACCGGCGGCCCGATCACCGTCCCGGTGGGCGACAAGGTCAAGGGCCACGTCTACAACGCCCTCGGCGAGTGCCTCGACGAGCCCGGCTACGGCGAGGACCTCGAGCGCTGGGGCATCCACCGCAGCGCCCCGTCCTTCGACCAGCTCGAAGGCAAGACCGAGATGCTGGAGACCGGCCTCAAGGTCGTCGACCTGCTCACCCCGTACGTCCAGGGTGGCAAGATCGGCCTGTTCGGTGGTGCCGGCGTCGGCAAGACGGTGCTCATCAAGGAGATGATCACCCGCGTCGCCCGGAACTTCGGTGGTACCTCGGTGTTCGCCGGCGTCGGCGAGCGCACCCGTGAGGGCAACGACCTCTTCCTGGAGATGTCCGAGGACGGCGTCATCAACGACACCGCCCTCATCTTCGGCCAGATGGACGAGCCGCCGGGCACCCGCATGCGGGTCGCGCTGTCCGCGCTGACCATGGCGGAGTACTTCCGCGACGTCCAGAACCAGGACGTGCTGCTGTTCATCGACAACATCTTCCGGTTCACCCAGGCCGGCTCGGAGGTGTCGACCCTGCTGGGCCGCATGCCGTCGGCCGTGGGTTACCAGCCGACGCTGGCCGACGAGATGGGGCAGCTGCAGGAGCGGATCACCTCGACCCGTGGCCGTTCGATCACCTCGATGCAGGCGATCTACGTCCCCGCGGACGACTACACCGACCCGGCCCCGGCCGCGACGTTCGCCCACCTGGACGCCACCACCGAGCTCTCCCGGTCGGTGTTCCAGAAGGGCATCTTCCCGGCGGTGGACCCGCTGGCGTCGACGTCGACGATCCTCGACCCGGCCATCGTCGGTGAGGACCACTACCGGGTGGCCTCCGAGGTCATCCGGATCCTGCAGAAGTACAAGGAGCTGCAGGACATCATCGCGATCCTCGGTATGGACGAGCTCTCGGAAGAGGACAAGCTGACCGTTCAGCGCGCGCGCCGCATCGAGCGGTTCCTGTCGCAGAACATGCTGGTCGCCGAGGCGTTCACACAGATCCCGGGCTCGACGGTGCCGCTGTCGGAGACGATCGAGTCGTTCGACCGCATCGCCAAGGGCGACTTCGACCACTACCCGGAGCAGGCGTTCCTGGGTATCGGTGGCCTCGAAGACCTCGAGAAGAAGTACAAGGAAATCACCAAGAAGTGAGCTCGTGAGCACGGCGGGGGCAGTGTCCTATGTGGACCCGCGCCCCCGCCGTTCTCGTAGCTTGAGTCAGACCTATTACACTCGGTGGCAACACCCCGAGTTAAGGAGTGCTACGTGGCCGAGATGTCCGTGGAGCTGGTGGCCGTCGAGCGCCGTCTCTGGTCGGGTACTGCCACTTTCGTGGTGGCTCAGACCACCGAGGGTGAGATCGGCATCATGGCCGGTCACGAACCCGTGCTCGGGCAGCTGGTCGAGGGTGGCGTGGTCAAGGTGACGACCACCGACGGCGAGACGGTCTGCGCGGCCGTGCACGGCGGTTTCCTCTCCGTGACCGGCACCGGGGTGAGCATCCTCGCCGAGAGCGCCGAGCTTTCCGACGAGATCGACGTCGAGGCGGCCAAGGCGGCCCTGACCGGGGACGACGAGACCGAGCGGGCGAGGGCTTCGGCCCAGCTCCGCGCAGCGGGCCAGACGGCCTGAGCGCGAGACGGGCAGGAGCCGGACCGTGAAGATCACCGTGGTCGTAGCCGGGCTCCTGATCGTGCTCGCGGTGCTGGCCGCCTGGTACGGCCAGCGCTGGATCCGGATGCGCCGCGGTGGCGGCGTGAGCGTCGCGCTGCGGTGGCGTCCGGACAACCCGCGGTCCAGCTGGCACCTGGGGCTGGGCCGCTACGAGGGCGACGAGTTCGTCTGGTATCGGGTCTGGAGCCTGCGGACCGGCGCCGACCGCGTCTTCCAGCGGGAAAGCATGCAGATCGCCGACCGGCGTGACCCGTCCGGCACCGAGGCCTACGCCGTGCCCGAGGGCTCGACGGTGCTGCGCTGCGAGTCCGAGACCCAGGAGGCGATCGAGATCGCCATGGGGCCGGGCGCGCTCACCGGGTTCCTCTCGTGGCTCGAATCCGCCCCGCCCGGGCGACGCCTGCCGCGCGCTTCCTGAGGCTGTCTCATTCCGAGACAGCCGCGGCCGCCGCTTTCGCCTACGGTTGAGCCCATGATTTTCATCGTGGTCAAGTTCCCGGTCAAACCGGAGCACGCGGAAGACTGGCCGGAGATCGTCGCGGACTACACCGCGAACACCCGGGCCGAGGACGGCAACCGGTTCTTCGAGTGGTCACGCAGCCTCGAGGACAAGAACACGTACGTGCTGGTCGAGGGCTTCGACGGCCAGGACGCGGCCGTCGCCCACGTCGGCTCGGACCACTTCAAGTGGGCGGTCGCCAACCTGGGCGCGTACATCAGCGACAACCCGCAGATCATCAACGTCCAGGACGCCTCCGACTGGGGCCCGATGGCGGAGATCCAGCCCCACTAAACTGGGGCTCGTGACCCTCGTCGAGATCCCCGGCTCCAAGTCCGTCACCGCTCGCGGCCTGTTCCTGGCCGCCGCCGCGCACGGCACCACGACCCTCGGCCGTCCGCTGCACTCGGACGACACCGAGGGCTTCGCCGAGGGCCTGGTCAAGCTCGGCTACCGGGTCGACCGGCAGCCGGAGGCGTGGACCATCGAGGGCCGCCCCGCGGGGCCCGGGGTGGCTTCGGCGGAGGTCTTCTGCCGCGACGGCGCCACGACGGCCCGGTTCCTCCCCGCGCTGGCCGCGACCGGCACCGGGACGTTCGCCTTCGACGCCTCCGGCCAGATGCGCCGCCGCCCGCTGGGCCCGCTGACCGACGCCCTGCAGGAGCTGGGCGTCGACCTTGAGTTCGGCGGCGAGCCGGGCCACCACCCGCTGACCGTCCGCGCGAACGGCATCAAGGGCGGTGAGCTGACCCTCGACGCGGGCCTGTCCTCGCAGTTCCTGACGGCGTTGCTGCTGGTCGGGCCGCTGACCGCGGAGGGGCTGCGGATCACGGTGACCGACCTCGTGTCGGTGCCGTACGTCGAGATCACGCTGGAGATGATGCGCCGTTTCGGTGTCGAGGTCCGCCGTGAGGGGCAGACGTTCGTGGTCCCGGCGCAGCCGTACCAGGCGTGCGAGTACCCGGTGGAGCCGGACGCCTCGACGGCGAGCTACTTCCTGGCCGCGGCGGCGGTCACCGGCCGCACGGTGACCATCCCGGGCCTGGGCTCCGACGCCCTCCAGGGGGACGTGAAGTTCGCCGACGTGCTGCGCGAGATGGGCGCGCACGTGGAGCTCACGCCGGACTCGGTGACGGTCGCGGGCCCGTCGGACGGCCTGCGCGGCGTCACGGTGAACATGCGCGACATCTCCGACACGGTCCCGACCCTGGCGGCGATCGCGCCGTTCGCGTCCGGCCCGGTCCGCATCGAGGACGTCTACAACACGCGCATCAAGGAGTGCGACCGCCTCGACGCGTGCGAGGAGAACCTGCGCGCGATGGGCATCGAGGTCGAGACGGGCCGCGACTGGATCGAGATCCAGCCGGGCGAGCCGACGGGCACGGAGGTGGCCTGCCGCCGCGACCACCGGATCGCGATGGCGTTCAGCATCACGGGCCTGCTGGTCGACGGCATCACGCTGGACGACCCGGACTGCGTGAAGAAGACCTTCCCGGGCTTCCACCAGGCCCTGGGGGCGCTGCGGGAGAGCTGGGGGATCTAGGAGGGCTGCCCACCCGGCTGCCACAGCACGTCACCCTCAGGGTTCGCCAGCCGGGCGAGGATGAACAGCAGGTCCGACAGGCGGTTCAGGTACTTCACCGCGATCGGGTTCGTCGCCTCGGGCTCGGCCTCGTGCAGGGCCCAGGCCGACCGCTCCGCCCGGCGCGCCACCGTCCGCGCCTGGTGCAGGAACGCCGCCCCCGGTGTGCCGCCCGGGAGGATGAACGACGTCAGCTTCGGCAGGCGCTCGTTGAACTCGTCGCACCAGCCTTCGAGCCGCTCGACGTACTTCTCGGTGATCCGCAGCGGCGGGTACGGCGGGTCGTCGGAGATCGGCAGGCAGAGGTCCGCGCCGACGTCGAAGAGATCGTTCTGCACCGTGCGCAGCACGTCCGTCACCTCGGCAGGCAGCGCGCCGACCGCGATCGCCAATCCGAGCACCGAGTTCGTCTCGTCCGTGTCCGCGTACGCGCCCAGCCGCGGGGACGTCTTCGGCACGCGCGACCCGTCGCCGAGCGCGGTCGTGCCGTTGTCGCCGACCTTGGTGTACACGCGGTTGATGCGAACGACCATGGACCCACCATAGCGGCCCCCGCCCGGGCCGAATCCGGGCGAGAGGGCATGATTGGCGGCCATGAGCGAGCACTTCGACGTGCATGGCGGAGCGCGGCTGGTCGGCGAGGTCGACGTGGTCGGCGCCAAGAACAGCGTGCTGAAGCTGATGGCCGCCGCCCTCCTCGCGGAGGGGACCACGACCATCACGAACTGCCCGCAGATCCTCGACGTCCCGCTGATGGGCGACGTGCTGCGGAGCGTCGGCTGCGAGGTCGTCATCGAGGGCGACACCGCCACCATCACCACGCCGGCCGAGCTGTCGCACCGCGCCGACTCGGCGGCGATGGGCAAGCTGCGCGCGTCCGTCTGCGTGCTGGGCCCCCTGGTCGGCCGGCTGAAGCAGGCCGTCGTGGCGCTGCCGGGCGGTGACGCGATCGGCTCACGCCCACTGGACATGCACCAGAACGGCCTGCGCAAGCTGGGCGCGACGAGCACGATCGAGCACGGCTGCGTCGTGGCGAAGGCCGAGACGCTGGTCGGCGCGCAGATCTGGCTGGACTTCCCGAGCGTCGGCGCGACCGAGAACATCCTGATGGCGGCCGTGCTGGCCGAGGGCACCACGGTGATCGACAACTGCGCGCGCGAGCCGGAGATCGTCGACATCTGCACGATGCTGACCGAGATGGGCGCCAAGATCGAAGGCGCCGGGACCTCGACGCTGACCGTGCACGGCGTGGAGCAGCTGCACCCGACCACGCACAGCGTGATCGGCGACCGGATCGTGGGCGCGACCTGGGCGTTCGCCGCCTCGATGACCCGCGGCGACATCACTGTGCGCGGGGTCAACCCGCACCACCTCGACCTGGTGCTGAACAAGCTGCAGCTGGCCGGCGCGGACGTCGAAACGTTCGGCGACAAGGGTTTCCGCGTGGCCCAGCCGGAGCGCCCGAAGGCGGTCGACTGGGTGACGCTGCCGTACCCCGGCTTCGCGACCGACCTGCAGCCGTTCGCGGTGGCGCTGTCCGCGGTGTCCGAAGGCACGTCGATGATCACGGAGAACGTCTACGAGGCGCGCTTCCGGTTCATCGAGGAGATGATCCGGTTGTCGGGCGACGCCCGCACCGACGGCCACCACGCGGTGGTCCGCGGCGTCGAGAAGCTCTCGAGCGCGCCGGTCTGGGCGTCGGACATCCGCGCCGGCGCCGGGCTGGTGCTCGCGGGCCTGTGCGCGGACGGCGTCACCGAGGTCTGGGACGTCTTCCACATCGACCGCGGCTACCCGCACTTCGTCGAGAACCTCAACCGCCTGGGCGCGAACATCAAGCGCGTCGCCGGCGAACCCGACCGGAAGTGACTCACCCGCCCTGCGCGCCCAGTGCGCGCAGGGCGTACGCCACCAGGCGGTCCACGTAGTCGGGCTCGGCGGGAGCCTGCCGGACCACCAGTCGCCAGTAGATCGGGGCGGCCAGCACGTCCAGCGCCATCTCCATGTCCAGGTCCTCGGGCAGCTCGCCGCGCGCGATGGCCCGGCGCAGCATCGCCGCGCCGACCTCGCGTCGCAGCCCGCCGATGTTCTCGCGCGCGTTGCGGCTTCGCTCCGGGTTCCGCGCGTCCTCCGCGACGAGGTCCGGCAGGATCCGCGAGAACAGCGGGTGGGTCAGCCAGTCGATCAGGGCCTGCATCGTTTCGCGGAGGTCGCCGCGCAGTGAGCCGGTGTCCGCTTCCGCCGCCCGCGTCACGCTGAACTCGGTGACGACCGCGGCGATCATCTCGTCCTTCGACCGCCAGCGCCGGTAGAGCGCGCTCTTGCCGACCCCGGCGCGTTTGGCCACGGCCTCCATCGACAGCCGGCCGTAGCCCTGGTCGGCCAGTTCCTGCAGGACCGCGTCGGTGATCGCCTGCGTGACCTCGGGCTGGAGGACCGCGGCGCCGGTCGGGGTGCGTGCCATGAAGCGCAGTCTAGCGGGTGGACGGGACGGTATCGTCCCGTCTATGGTGGATGGCGTCGGGACGGTACCGTATCGTCCGAACGTCGAAGGAGGCTGCGATGCGCGACTTCGTCGAGCACGCGCTCGATCTGCTGCTCGAGCACGACATGGCCGGGTTCGCCGGGCTCTGGGCCGAGGACGGCGTCCTCGAGTTCCCGTTCGCCGGTCCGGGCTACCCGAAGCGCGTCGAGGGGCGCGACGCGATTCGCGAATACCTGCGTGACTACCCGAACCTGCTGGACATCCGTGAAATCGCGGCGAAGACCGTGCACGAGACCGCCGACCCGGCCGTGGTGGTGGTCGAGTTGACTGTCGCGGGGATCGTGGTGGCGTCGCAGAAGCCGTACGAGCTGTCCTACGTCGCGGTGATCACCGTCGAGGACGGGGAGATCCGCACCTACCGCGACTACTGGAGCCCGCTCGCCGCCGCGGAGATCCTCGGCGGCGTCGACGAGCTGACGGCGGCCTTCGGTGGCTGACGTCCTGGTCCTCGGCGGCACCGGCACGACCGGCCGCCGGGTCGTCGCCGGCCTGCGCGCGAACGGCGTCACCGCGCGGGCGGCCACGCGCAAGCCCGGCGAAGCCGGTCAGGTCCGGTTCGACTGGACCGATCGCGCAACGCACGCCGACGCGCTGCGTGGTGCTTCGGCGGTGTACCTGCTGGCCCCGATCGGCGAGACCGAGCCCGCGCCGCTGGTCGAGCCGTTCCTGGCCGACGCGCTGGACGCGGGCGTCCGGCGGGTCGTCCTGCTGAGCTCGTCGGCGGTCACTTCCGACACCCCGGGCCTGGGCGACCTGCAGCGGCTGGTGCGCACGATGCCGGAGTGGGCGGTGCTGAAGCCGTCCTGGTTCATGCAGAACTTCACCGGCGAGCACCTGGTGGCCCAGGGGGTGCGGGACGGCGAGATCGTCACGGCCACCGGAGACGCCCGGGTCGCCTTCGTCGACGCCGCCGACATCGCCGCGGTCGCCGTCCGCGCGCTGATCGACCCGGTGCCGCACAACACCGACCACGTCCTGACCGGCCCGGCCGCGCTGAGCTACGCCGAAGCGGCCGCGATCGTGGCCGCACGGCTCGGCCGTCCGGTCCGGCACCGGCCGGTCAGCACGGCCGAGTTCGCCGCGCGGCTGGCCGCTTCGGGGCTCCCCGACGGGTTCGCCCGGGTGCTCGCCGCCCTCGACGAGGACATCCGCCGCGGCACCGAGGACCGCGTCACCCCGGTCGTCGAGCAGGTCACCGGGCGGCCGGCCCGGTCGTTCGAAACCTTTGCACGGGAGGAAATCCGATGAAGCAGCTTTTGTTCGAAGAGGACCCGCAGTTCTGGTTCGAAACCCTGCGCCTGTTCGGCCACGCGGCCTACGGCGGCGCGGACTTCGGCGAGGTCCTCGCGGCGGCCTCGACCGTGACGCCGGGCGACTACGACGGCTGGCACGACGCCTACCGCGCGCTGGCCGACCGGCTGTACGCCGAAGCGGCCGAAGCCGGGCCGGTCACCGCGCGCGACCTGCTGCTGCGTGCGTCGACCTACTACTTCTCGGCGGAGTTCTTCCTGCACGGCGACCCGGCGGACCCGCGCATCGCCGGGGCGTACGACCGCAGCGTGGAGTGCTTCCGGCGCGCGGAGGTGGCCGAACCGGTCGAGATCCCGTACGAGGGAACGGTGCTGCACGGCTACTTCCACCGAGCGCCGGGTGCCGGGCCGAAGCCGTTGCTGATCATGCACAACGGCTTCGACGGCAGCGCCGAGGAATGCCACTTCATGGGCGCGGCGGCCGGCGCCGCGCACGGCTACCACGTCCTGACGTTCGACGGCCCCGGCCAGCCGAGCGCGATCCGGCGGAACAAGCTCGTGTTCCGCCCGGACTGGGAGCACGTCGTCACGCCGGTGGTGGACTTCGCGCTGGAGATCGACGGCGTGGACCCGGCGCGCGTCGCGCTGCTCGGGGTGAGCTTGGGCGGCATGCTGGCCCCGCGCGCGGCGGCGTTCGAGCACCGGCTGGCGGCGGTGGTCGCGGTGGACGGCGTGTACGACGCGGGTGCCGCGGTGACGTCGGTGCTGCCCTGGCCGCGTGCGGAGATCGTGCGCCGGGCCCGGGCCCCGCACGACGAGGAGTTCGACGCGCTGCTGGCGGCGGGCCGCGAGCAGAGTTCGACGCTGCGCTGGGCGTGCGACCACGGCCGGTACGTCCTGGGCGCGGCAACGGACCGCGAGTTCATCGCGAAGTACCTCGAGTACACGCTCGAAGACGGCATCGCGGAGAAGGTCGAGTGCCCGGTCCTGGTCTGCGAAGCGGCGGACGACCTGTTCTTCGGCGGCGAGAAAGAGACCGAGCCCCGGCGGCTGTACGAGCACTTGAAGGCCCCGAAGACGTTGCTGACGTTCACGGCCGAGGAGGGCGCGGACGCGCACTGCCACGTCGGCGCCCAGCGGCTCGCGGCGGGCCGGATCTACGACTGGCTGGACCGGACGCTCTAGCCTTCGAGGGCGAGCGCCGCGCCGAATCCCACGAGTGCGGTGCCCGTCGCGCCGTCCAGTACCCGCCGCACCTTCCGTTGCCGCAACCAGTCGCGGACCCGGTGCACGAACAACAGCAGCAGCACCTGCCACACCACTCCCAGGCCCGCGACCGTGTACGCGAGCAGCAGCGAGTCCCCGAGCGTCGACGACGGCGTCAGGAACTGCGGCAGCACCGACAGGTACAGCACGATGACCTTCGGGTTGGTGATGTTGGACAGGAAGCCTTCGCGGAACCGCCGTCCGCGGGAGGTGCGGGCCCTGCGGACGTCGTCGAGGGCCTCGTAGTTGCCGCGCCAGGCGCCGCGGAGGGCCTGGATGCCGAGGAAGACCAGGTACGCGGCGCCGAGCCACTTCACCGTCTCGAACACCGGCTGGTAGCGGGTGATCACCGCACCCAGGCCGAGGGCGGCCGCGGTGCCCTGCAGGAAGTTCGCGACGGTGATGCCGGCGCACGCCCAGCCGCCGCCGCGGGCGCCGCCGGTGAGGGCGTTCTTCAGCACGACCATGGTGTCCGGGCCCGGCATCATCGCCAGGAAGGCCATCATCCCGGCGAACCCGGCGTAGGTGCTCCAGCTCATCAGGACTCCAGCGCGAGGGCGGCGCCGAAGCCGAGCAGCGCGGTACCGGTGACGCCGTCCAGCGCACGCCGCACCCGGCGGCGCTCCAGCCAGGCCCGCACCCGGTGCACGAACACCAGCAGCACCAGCAACCACAACACACCCAGCACGGCGACGGTGTAGGCGAGGGCGAGCGCGTCCCACGTCGTCGTGCGCGCCGGGTCGAGGAACTGCGGCAGCACGGACAGGTAGAGGACGAGCACCTTCGGGTTGGTGATGTTGGAGAGGAAACCCTCGCGGAACCGCCGGAAACCCCCGCCCCGGCGCCGCTGGGCCTGCTCGACGGCGTGGTAGTCGCCGCGGAAGGCGCCGCGCAGGGCCTGGAAGCCGAGGAAGACCAGGTAGGCGGCCCCGGCCCACTTGAGCGCGAGGAACACCGGCTGCGACCGCGCGATGAGGACACCGAGCCCGAGCGCGGCGGCACTGCCCTGAACGGCGTTCCCCGCGAAGATGCCGAGCGAGGCGAGGAGGCCGCCCCGGAACCCGCCGGAGAGGGCGTTCTTGAGCATCACCATCGTGTCCGGTCCCGGAGCGAGGACGATCAGGACCACGATGACCAGGTAACTCCCGTACGAACTCCACGTCACGGCTGTCCACGCTAATCGACCGGGTGGGCTCCGGTCTCGCGGATTTCCTCACCGGGTTCGTTGCGCGTTCGGCCACGCACGGAGGGTGCGGGCGGGTACCGGGTCGCGGGTGAGGCTCGGCGGGAGGGCCTCCGTCGGAGTAGTGTTCGGCCATGTCAGCAGGGGAAATCGAGCTGTTGCCCGGTGAGCGCGTGCTCTGGGCCGGCGAGCCGGTCCACCGTCCGCTCTACGTGGCCGCGGACGGGGTGATCGCCCCCGCCGGGCTCGTCCTCGCAGCCGCCGCGCTTTGGTACCTGCTCACGCAGCAGCCGAACGGACTCGTTCCGGCCGCCGCGGTCGTCGCTCTGGTGCTCGGCCTCTACGGTGCCGTCGGGCGGTCGGTCCTGCGGTACCTCGCGCTCGGGCGCACCACCTACGCGGTCACCGACAGCCGGATCATCGCGCGGTCCGGGCTGTTCCGGCAGAAGGAACGCTCCAGCGAGCTGGCCGGCCTGCCCGCGCCGTCGCTCAAGGCGGGCCCGTCCCGCACCGGGACCCTCTCCTTCGGCGGCCCGGGAACGGTGACGCTGATCGGCGTCGGCGAGCCCAAGCGCGTCCGCGACCTGCTCACCAAGGCGATCGACGAGGCCAAGGCCCGCCAGGCCCCGCCGGAAGCCGGCAGTTCGGCCGCCTGAGCCGGGCAACTCGCACGACCTCGCGGTGCGTCTGCCCGGCAAAGGAGGTCGCCGTGGACGAACCGCTGATCGCCCTGGAACCGGGGGAGCGGCTGTTGTGGTCGGGACGGCCGCGGCGGGTCGCCCCGACGGGGCTCGAGTGGTACCGCGTCGGTTTCGGCTCGGTCATGGTGTCGGGGTTCGCCGCCGCCATCGGGCTGCCGGCCCCGGCGCCGGCCGTGACCCTGGGGAGCCTCGGGCTGGCCGTCGTCTGGGGGCCGGTGCTCTGGCGGCTCCGCACGACGCGCCGCGAGGTGTACGCGGTGACCGACCAGCGGGTCGTGGTGGCCGACCGCGTCTCGGGCCGCACCCGCGCGTACGAGTACCTGAGTGCGCTGGAGCCGCCGGTCGTCCGGCGCGACCAGGACGGCAGCGGCAGGCTCACGCTCGCGAGGCGGGACGCGTCGGTGAACCTGCTCGGCTACACGGTGCCGAAGCGGCGTCAACCGGCCCCGATCGAGCTGTTCGACGTGCCGGACGTCGACGGGGTGCGCGACCTGATCGTGCAGGAGCAGGCTGCGGACTGACGTCACCCGGACGTGTTCGATTCCACTGCCACCATAAGTTACCGGTCGGTACACTCGACAAAACGTCCACCGCCGGAGGTGCCCAGTGCCGTACCCAACGGACCGCGAGCGAGACCGACCGTGGGTGATGCGGACCTACGCGGGGCACTCCTCCGCGGCCGCGTCCAACGAGCTCTACCGGCGCAACCTGGCGAAGGGGCAGACCGGCCTCTCGGTGGCCTTCGACCTGCCCACCCAGACCGGCTACGACCCGGACCACCAGCTTTCCCGCGGCGAAGTCGGCAAGGTCGGCGTCCCGGTGTCGCACATCGGCGACATGCGCCGGCTCTTCGACGGCATCCCGCTCGCCGAGGCCAACACGTCGATGACCATCAACGCGCCGGCCATGTGGCTGCTCGCGCTGTACGTCTCCGTGGCGCGCGAGCAGGCCGAGGCCGAGGGCCGTGACGTTGACGAGGTGCTCGCCAAGCTCACCGGCACCACGCAGAACGACATCATCAAGGAGTACCTGTCCCGCGGGACCTACATCTTCCCGCCGGGGCCGAGCCTGCGGCTGATCACCGACGTGATCGCCTGGACCGTGCACCACGTCCCCAAGTGGAACCCGATCAACATCTGCAGCTACCACCTGCAGGAAGCCGGCGCGACGCCGACGCAGGAAGTCGCCTACGCGCTGTGCACCGCGATCGCCGTGCTCGACGCGGTCCGCGACTCGGGGCAGGTCGACGAGGCCGACATGGCGAAGGTCGTCGCGCGGATCTCCTTCTTCGTCAACGCCGGCGTGCGGTTCGTCGAGGAGATGGCCAAGATGCGCGCCTTCACCGCGCTCTGGGACGAGCTCACGCGCGACCGTTACGGCGTAACGGATCCCAAGGCCCGCCGGCTGCGCTACGGCGTGCAGGTCAACTCGCTCGGGCTGACCGAAGCCCAGCCGGAGAACAACGTCCAGCGGATCGTGCTGGAGATGCTCGCGGTGTCGCTGTCCCGCGGCGCCCGGGCCCGCGCGATCCAGCTGCCCGCGTGGAACGAGGCCCTCGGCCTGCCGCGGCCGTGGGACCAGCAGTGGGCGCTGCGGATGCAGCAGGTGCTCGCCTTCGAGACGGACCTCCTGGAGTACGAGGACATCTTCGACGGCTCGCACGTCATCCAGGCCAAGGTCGACGAGATCATGGCCGGGGCCCGTGAAGAGATCGCCCGCGTGCAGGACCTCGGCGGCGCGGTCGCCGCGGTCGAGAGCGGGTACATGAAGTCGCAGCTGGTCGCCTCGCTGGCCGAGTACCGCCGCGAGATGGAGAACGGCGAGCGGGTCCTGGTCGGGGTCAACAAGTTCGAGACGACCGAGCCGTCGCCGCTGCAGGCCGAGGGGGCGAAGGCGATCGAGACGATCGACCCCGCCGTCGAGAAGGCCGCCGTCACGGCGATCGAGGAATGGCGTACCCAGCGCGACAACGACGCCGTCGAGCGGTCGCTGGCCACGCTGAAGGAACGCGCGCAGACCGCGGAGAACCTCTTCGAGGCCACTGTGGACTGCGCGCGGGCCGGCGTGACCACCGGCGAGTGGGCCGGCGCGCTGCGCGAGGTGTTCGGCGAATACCGGGCGCCCACCGGCGTTTCCGCGGCGGCCGCGGGCGGGGGCGACCCGGCGCTCGAGCGCGTGCGCGAGCGGGTCCGCGAAACCGAGGCGGAGCTGGGCGAGCGGCTGCGGATCCTGGTCGGCAAGCCCGGCCTCGACGGGCACTCCAACGGCGCCGAGCAGGTCGCCGTCCGGGCGCGCGACGCCGGCTTCGAGGTCGTCTACCAGGGCATCCGGCTGACGCCCGAGCAGATCGTCGCGGCCGCGGTCCAGGAAGGCGTGCACGTCGTCGGGCTGTCGGTGCTCTCCGGCTCGCACCTCGAGGTCGTGCCGCACGTCGTCGACGGCCTGCGTGCGGCCGGCGCCGGGGACGTTCCGGTGATCGTCGGCGGGATCATCCCGCCGGACGACGCCGTGCTGCTGACCGAACGCGGCATCGCCCGGGTGTTCACGCCCAAGGACTACGAGCTGACCGGGATCATGGACGGCATCGTCAGCCTGATCCGCGAGCGGCACGGCCTCAGCTGAGCTCGCCGAGGATGTCCTTTGTGGACTTCACGGTGGCGAACTGGTTCGCCAGGTTCGCCGCCGTGACCCGGTAGAGCTCGTCCGCGGTCACGCCCGGCAGGTCGAAGGTGAACGTGGCGTCGAGGGCGAACGTGACGTCGTAGCCGAGGTTCCCGCCCATCCGCGCGGTGGTTTCGCAGCAGAAGTTCGTCTGGATGCCGGCCACCACGAACCCGGTGATGCCGCGCTTGCGCAGCCACGCGTCGAGGTCGACGTCGCCGATGAAGGCCGAGTTGACCTTCTTGCCGAACACCAGGTCCGGCCGCGCGCCGTCGAGTTCGGGCTTGAAGTCGTTGCCCGGCTGGCCCGGCCGCAGCGGCGAGCCGGGCTTGGGCGAGTCGTGGTGCACGAGCACCACCGGGAGGCGTCGTTCCTGCCACGCGTCGAGCAGGGCCTTCATGTTCGCTTCGGCGCCCGGGTTGTTGCGCGGGCCCCAGAACTCCGGGTCGTCGAAACCGCGCTGGACGTCGATCAGGATGAGTGCCGTTTCGGTCATGCCGTCGAGTTTCGCGGGCTCCCGGTGCGCCAGGGGAGTGGCAGAAGACGCGCGATGCGGTACTTTTCTGCCATGCGCACCATCGGCGTCGTCCTGCTGTCCGGCACCCGGATGTTCGACCTCGCGGTGATCGGCGAGGTCTGGGGCCAGGACCGCACCGACAGCGGCATCGGCCCCTTCGCGGTCCGCCTGTGCAGCCCCGGGCGGGTGCGGACGGCCGTGTCGCCCTTCGGTGACGTCGCGGCCACGCACGGTCTCGCCGGCCTCGACGACTGCGACCTCGTGCTGGCGCCGGGCCGCGACGACCCCCTTGCCACGGTGCCCTCGGCGGCGGTGAGTGCGCTGCGCCGGGCCCACCGGGACGGGCGGACGGTCGCGGGGCTGTGCTCCGGCGCGTTCACCCTCGCCGCCGCCGGGCTCCTCGACGGCCGCCCGGCCACCACGCACTGGCGCGACCTCGACGCGTTGGCCCGCATCGCACCGCGGGCCGACCTCCGGCGCGATGTGCTCTACACCGACGACGGCGGCGTCCTGACGTCCGCAGGGGTCGTCGGCGGCCTCGACCTGTGCCTGTACCTGGTCCGCCGCGATCACGGCGCCGAGGTCGCCGCCCGCCTCGCGCGCCGGCTGGTGATGCCGCCGGCGCGGGAAGGCGGGCAGCGGCAGTACATCGACAGCCCGGTGCCGTCCGCAACGCAGCCCGGCTTGTCGTCCACAATGGACTGGGCGCTGGCGCGCCTGGGTTCCGGGATCGGCGTCGAGGACCTGGTCGGGCACGCGCGGATGAGCGAACGGACGTTCCACCGCGAGTTCGCCGCGGCCACCGGGGTGACGCCGGGACGCTGGCTGCGCGTGCAACGCGTCCGGCTCGCGCAACAGCTCCTGGAGACGACGTCGTTGCCGGTCGACCGCGTGGCGGAGCGGTCCGGGCTGGGGACCGCGGCGAACCTGCGCCGCCGGATGCACGCCGAGGTCGGCGTCGGCCCGGACAGCTATCGGCGCACCTTCCGAAGAGTTACGGTCGAGGCATGACCGAGTACGAGCACATCCTGGTCAAGCGCGACGGCGACACCGTCACGATCACGATGAACCGGGCGGCCCGGCGCAATTCGCTCTCCGCCGAGCACCTCGCCGAGCTGCTCGCCGCGTTCCACGAGGCGGGGACGTCGGACGCGACGGGCATCGTGCTGGCCGGCGCCGGTCCGGTGTTCTCCGCCGGTCACGACTTCGGCGACGTCGCCGCGCGCGACCTGATGGGCGTGCGCGAACTGCTCAGGCTGTGCACGGACCTGATGCAGACCATGCAGTCGGTGCCGCAGGTCGTCATCGCGCGGGTGCACGGCCTGGCGACGGCGGCGGGCTGCCAGCTGGTGGCGTCGTGCGACTTGGCCGTTGCCGCCGAGTCGGCCGGCTTCGCGCTGCCGGGCGGCAAGGGTGGCTGGTTCTGCCACACGCCGGCGGTCCCGGTGGCCCGCTCGATCGGCCGGAAGCGGCTGATGGAGCTGGCGCTGACCGGCGACGTCATCGACGCGCCCACCGCGCTCGACTGGGGCCTGGTCAACCGGGTCGTGCCCGACGAGCAGCTCGACGACGCCGTCGCGGAGCTGCTGGGCCGGGCGACGCGCGGCAGCCGCGCCAGCAAGACGATGGGCAAGGTGACCCTGTACGCCCAGCTCGACCGGCCCGAGGCGGACGCCTACGCGATCGCTCTGGAGGTCATGGCGTCGGCGTCGCAGCTGCCCGGCGCCCGCGAAGGCATGGCGGCGTTCCTGGAGAAGCGCACGCCCTCCTGGCCCGACTGACGTCCCCGGCTCCGGCCGCGGTTCCATGGTGGCCGCGGACCGTACCATACGGTATGGTATGGCCATGGCGAGCAGGCGTGACTGGCTGGACGCGGGGCTGGTGCTGCTGGCCGAGCAGGGCGCGCCGGCGGTGACGATCGAGCGGCTGACCGAGCGGCTCGGCCTGTCGAAGGGCTCCTTCTACCACCACTTCAAGGGCACGGGCGGGTTCCGCACGGCCCTGCTGGAGCACTTCGAGACCGAGCGCACGACCCGGTTCGTGGAGCAGGCGGAGGCGGCGCCGGACGACAGGCTGGGCGCGCTGCTGAAGCTCGTCCTCGCGCCGGGGCCGGGCCTCGGGCTGGAGATCGCCGTGCGGGCCTGGGCCCTGCAGGACGCCGAAGCGCGGGCGGTCCAGGAGCGCGTCGACCGGACCCGGGTGGCCTACCTGACCGAGGTCAGCGGCGACGCCGGCCTGGCGCAGGCGCTGTACCTGATCGTCGTCGGCGCCGGGCAGGTCGTGCCGCCGCTGTCCGGGCGGCAGCTCAAGGACGCGCTGGAACTGGTACTGGGGAGAGCGAAATGACCGAACCGTTCGCCGAGGGCGCGGACTACGTCGAGTTCAAGGAGATCGAGAGCGAGAACAGCCTGCGCGAGTTCGTCGCCGGCGTGTTCGGCTGGTCGCCGGCCTGGGTGAAGGCCCTCTTCGGCGTCCGGTACCTGCTCGCGAAGGCGCTGCGGCTGGAGACCGCGTCCGTGCCGCGATCCGGTCGGCTGCGGCCCGAGGACGTCGGGTTCGCGCCCGGCGACCGGGTGGCGTTCTTCACGGTCCGGGCCGGCGATCCCGAGCGCTACCTCGTCGCGGGTGTCGACGACAGTCACCTGACCGGGTACCTGACGGTCGAGGCGATCCCCCGCGGCTTCCGGCTCGGCACGCTCGTGCACTTCCACAACCGCGTCGGCCCGGCCTACTTCGCGCTCATCAAGCCGTTCCACCACCTGGTGATCCGCGGGATGCTCAAGGCCGGTGCCGCTCGAACAGCGTGAGCTGCGCCCACGCCGCGATCGACTGCGCGTCGGTGATCTCGCCGGCGAGGATCATCTTCTCGACGTCGGCGCGGGCGAACCACGCGCTGCGCATGTCCTGTTCCTCGTGCTCGCGTTCCGGCTCGCCCTCGGTGATGTCCGTGGCGAGGAACACCCAGCCGCGCTGGCTGCTCATGCCGGCGGCGACGTCGAGCTTGCCGAGCGGGACCATCGAGCCGGCCCGCAGCCCGGTCTCTTCGCGCAGTTCCCGCACGGCGAGCTCGGCAGGCGGCACGTCCGCCAGGTCCGGCGCGGTGCCCTGCGGGAACTCCCAGCGCCGCTCGCCGAGCGGGTAGCGGAACTGCTCGACCAGCCGGAACCGGTCGCCGTCCTGGGCGATGACCAGTGCGTACGACGGCTTGTCGATCACGCCGTAGATGCCCGGCGAGCCGTCGGAGCGGCGGATCTCGTCCTCCCGCACGGTCATCCAGTTGTTCCGGTACACCTCGCGGGACGCGACACGCTGAATGGGGTCCACGCGCCCAGTATCACCGACCCTGTCCTACCCTCCTCGGGTGCGTCTCGTGATCGCGCGGTGCCAGGTCGACTACGCCGGCCGGCTGACCGCCCACCTGCCGATGGCCACCCGCCTGCTGCTCGTCAAGTCCGACGGCTCGGTGTCGGTGCACTCCGACGACCGTGCGTACAAGCCGTTGAACTGGATGAGCCCGCCCTGCTGGCTGATCGAGGACGGCAAGCTCTGGATCGTGGAGAACAAGCAGGGCGAGAAGCTGGTGATCTCGATCGAAGAGGTCTTCCACGACTACTCACAGGCCCTGGGCGCGGAACCGGGCCTGCAGAAGGACGGCGTGGAAGCGCACCTGCAGGAACTCCTGGCCGAGCACATCAAAACGCTGGGCGACGGCTACACACTGGTCCGCCGCGAATTCCCGACGGCGATCGGCCCGGTCGACATCATGGCCCGCGACGCCGAAGGCCGTTCGGTGGCGGTCGAGATCAAGCGCCGCGGCGAAATCGACGGTGTCGAGCAGCTGACGCGGTACCTGGAGCTGCTCAACCGCGACCCGCTCCTGGCGCCGGTGCAGGGCGTGTTCGCGGCCCAGATCATCAAGCCACAGGCCCGCACGCTGGCCGAGGACCGCGGAATCCGCTGCCTGACCCTGGACTACGACGAGCTGCGCGGCATCGAGTCCGACGAGTTCCGGCTGTTCTGACGGTGGAGCCGGGGCGTTACGTCCACTACAAGGGCGGCGAGTACGAGGTGGTGGGCGTCGCCCGGCACAGCGAGACCGAAGAGGAACTCGTGGTGTACCGCGCGCTCTACGGCGAGCGCGGGCTGTGGGTGCGGCCGAAGGCGATGTTCGCCGGGACGGTGGAGACGCCCGCCGGGCGCGTGCCGCGCTTCCGGCGGGCTGCGGGCTGACCGCTGTCGTTGAAAAATCGACCCCACGGCTGCCCGAACGGGCGGTATCCGGGGCGATACCGAATCGATGCCGAAATCGATGTATCTGATTCGGTCGTTATTACTCCGCCAGGAAATCTTTGACCCGATAGCCGCCCGTGTGGTCAGCGGAAACTTTTTCACCGCGATTCGTGCGCTGTTCGGGTGAGATCGGGATCTTATTCGACCGTGCTGTGCCACACTTGATTCGAGGGGTTCCGCCGGGGTTCCGGCGTGGCCGGAGGGTGGTGCGCTCGGCCGTCTTTCTTCGTCGTGCCAACGTTTCAGTCCGCCTTCGAGCTCGGGGTGCGCATGCCATCCGGCCGGCGTGTGCGCATTTTTGCCTGCACGCAAGGAGGAAGACATGCGTTATCGCCCACTCGGTTCCGATCCGGCCGACCCGCGGCTGGGCCGGTTCATTCCGGACGACTGGCGGCACGTCGAAAGGTATCCGCTCGGCGCGCTGGCCGAGGAGGACCGGCCCACCCGGTCGCCGGTCGTGATCGGGGTCAACTGGTACTCCGCCTTCGACTCGCCGGAGCAGGACGAGACCTCCGGTGAGTTCTTCATCGCGAAGGCCGGCGTCAAGAAACTCGGCCACATCCGCGGCGGCCACTGCGTGTGCCTCGAGCCGGGTGGCACGCCGGACACCGATGCCTGGTACGCGTTCTACGACCAGGGTCACGAAGGCGCCTGCGTCGGCTTTGGCTGGTCGCGGTGCATGTCGATCTTCAACGGCAGCGAGTACACGGCCCGCTGGCTCTGGGACCAGGCCAAGCTGCGCGACGAGTGGCCCGAGACGAACCCCGGTGACGAGAACGGCACGTCGGTGCGGGCCGCGGCCGAGGTGCTCAAGGAGGCCGGGCACGTCCTGTGGGACGACTCGTACGCGAACGACGACTGGCAGGCCCGCGAGAAGTACACCCCCGAGGCCAAGCAGGGCATCAAGGCGTTCCGCTGGGCGAAGTCGGTCGACGACGTGCACTCCGTGCTCGGCAACCCGCGGGCCGACGCGCTCGGCGCCGTGCCGATCCTCAACTCGTGGGGCCCGGGCTTCCCGCACCGGACCTACCTGCCCGACGAAGTGCTGGCCCACCTGATCTCCGAGGACGGCGAGATCGCCGTGCCGACCGACCGCTGATCCCGCTCCGCTCCCGCGGCGCGCCGAACGAGGGCGCGTCCTCCCTGGTCAACGCCGGGAGGACGCGCCCTCTGACCATTTTGGACACGTCGGCGTGCCGACCCTGAATCCATGCAGTACTGTCCGGATCCGACGGGATGCTGGTGATTCCTGTCGGTTCTTGTCCTGTTTCAAAGAGGAACTGCCGGAGGTGGGTCGGGTGCTCGTCCTAGCCGATGCGAACCTGCGACTCGACGCGAGCGCGATCGACTACATCGAATTGGCGTTCTACTTCGTTCTCGTGCTGGGCATCGGGTACCTGGCGCGGCGGCAGGTGTCGAGCAGCCTCGACTTCTTCCTGTCCGGCCGGTCGCTGCCCGCCTGGGTCACCGGCCTGGCGTTCATCTCGGCGAACCTCGGCGCGGTCGAGGTGATGGGCATGTCGGCCAACGGCGCCCAGTACGGCCTGCCGACCGTGCACTACTTCTGGATCGGCGCCATCCCGGCGATGCTCTTCCTCGGCATCGTGATGATGCCCTTCTACTACGGCTCCAAGGTCCGCAGCGTCCCGGAGTTCATGCGGCGGCGCTTCGGCAAGCCGGCCCACCTGGTCAACGGCGTCAGCTTCGCCGCGGCCCAGATCCTCATCGCGGGCGCGAACCTGTTCCTGCTGGCCAGCGTGGTGAACCTGCTGCTGGGCTGGCCGCTGTGGGTGTCGATCATCGTCGCCGCCGCGATCGTGCTCTCCTACACCGCGCTCGGCGGCCTCTCCGCCGCCATCTACAACGAGGTCCTGCAATTCTTCGTCATCGTCATCGCGCTGGTGCCGCTGACGATCATCGGCCTGGTCAAGGTCGGCGGCTGGCAGGGCCTGGTCGACAAGGTGACCAACAGCCCGGGCGGCACCGCGCAGCTGCACTCGTGGCCCGGTGACAACCTGACCGGCTTCGGCAACAGCCTCCTTTCGGTGCTGGGCATCGTCTTCGGCCTCGGCTTCGTGCTCTCCTTCGGCTACTGGACGACGAACTTCGTCGAGGTCCAGCGCGCGATGGCGTCCAAGAGCATGTCGGCCGCGCGGCGCACGCCGATCATCGGCGCGTTCCCGAAGATGCTGGTGCCGTTCATCGTGATCATCCCCGGCATGATCGCCGCGGTCACTGTGTCCGAGTACGTCAAGGACAAGCAGGTGCTGCTCGACGGCGGCAAGGCCGAAAGCGGCGTCACCTTCAACAACGCGCTGCTGCTGCTGATGCGCGACCTGCTGCCCAACGGCATGCTCGGCATCGCCATCGCCGGTCTGCTGGCCTCGTTCATGGCCGGTATGGCGGCGAACCTGAGCTCGTTCAACACGGTCTTCACGTACGACATCTGGCAGACGTACGTGAAGAAGGACAAGCCGGACCACTACTACCTGAACCTGGGCCGCGTGGTGACGTCGGCAGGCACGATCCTGGCGATCGGCACCGCGTTCATCGCTTCGAACTCCGGCAACATCCTGAACTACCTGCAGGACCTGTTCTCCTTCTTCAACGCGCCGCTGTTCGCGACGTTCATCCTGGGCATGTTCTGGAAGCGGATGACCCCGCACGCCGGCTGGAGCGGCCTGGTGCTCGGCACCGCGTCCGCGATCACGATCTGGGGCCTGTCGCAGGCCGGGGTGATCGGCCTGGAAGGCCAGGGCACCAGCTTCGTCGCCGCCGGTGTCGCCTTCGTGGTCGACATCGTGGTGAGCGTCGTCGTCTCGCTGGCGACCAAGCCGAAGCCGGACGAGGAGCTGGTCGGCCTGGTCTACTCGCTCACGCCGAAGGAGACCCGCCAGCACGACTCGACCGGCGAGAACGCGGGCTGGTACCGCAAGCCGGGCCTGCTCGCGGGCATCGTGCTCGTCCTGACCATCGCCCTGAACGTCATCTTCTAGGAGGTCGGAATGGCTACCGAGTCGCAGCCGCGCGCACACAAGGCAGGCGCCTTCGACATCCGGCTGATAATCGCCCTGCTGATCGGCGTCTACGGCGTCATCCTCACCGTGATGGGCATCGGCTTCACCTCCGACGAGGAGATCGCGAAGGCGGCAGGCGTCAACATCAACCTGTGGGCCGGGATCGGCATGCTGGTGGTCTCGGCGCTGTTCGTCACCTGGGCGCTGGTCCGCCCGCTCGTCGTGCCGGCCGAGCCGGCGGCCGAGACGGGCGACACACCGGCGGCGGCGGGCGAATAGCCGGGTTGTCCGGACAGCGGCGCGAAGGTGCCGCTACCGTGCACCGCGTGTTCCTCGACGTTCGGCGCCGCCGTTTCCCGAAGCTGTTCCTGCTGGTCACCGCGCTCGCGCTGCCGCTGACGGCGTGCGGGCCGGACCTCGGCAAGTCCAACTTCGCCCGGACGACGGTGCCCGCCGCGGCCGGCTCCGGCCAGGTCGCCGACGGCCCGATCACCGACCCCGCCGTGGCGGCCGGCGTGCTCCGCACGATCCAGCCGTGCCAGTTCCTGACCAAGGACGCCCTCGGCGGGCTGGGCCTCGGCACGGCCGGGGACGACCCGTCGCCGTCGTCCATCGCCTTCGACACCTGCAGCAACAAGGTGAAGGACCCCGGCGGCAAGGAGATCCGGCTCGAGCTCGAGATCGGCAGCACCGTGGCGCCGCGGGCGGACAAGACGACCGGGGCGGCCGGCGGCCTGCCGCTGCGGGTGAACAAGACCGGCGACACCGACTGCACGGTCGCCGCGATGACGGCGCTCAACCCGGACCTGGCGCTCGAGGTGTCGGTCACCTACGCCGGTGACCCCTGCCGCCCCGGGCAGGCGCTCGTCGAGGCCGTCGTCCAGAAGCTGCACAACTCGCCGGAGAAGTACTCGACGCCCGCGGGCACCGTGCTGACCGCCGACCCGTGCGCGATGGCCGACGCGGCGGCGGTGACCGCCGTCGTGCCGTCCGCGAAGCCCGCGCCCTCGGGCCTGCACTCGTGCGAGTGGAAGGACCGGGGCCCCTCGGTGACGGTCGGGTTCCGGCCGGGCCTGCCGCCGCTGGCCGGCGACGGTTACTCCAAGGTGGACCTCGGCGGCGGCGTGACCGCCTTCCAGAAGCAGCAGACCGGGGGTTCGGCCCGGTGCAAGGTGGAGTGGCAGCACCGGCCGTGGCAGGGCGACGACGTCGAACTGGCCCAGGTGGACTACCAGGGCTACGACGACAACGACGGCGATCCGTGCGGCAAGGCGGTGGCCGTGGCGAAGAACGTGGTCACCAAGCTCCCCAAACCCTGACCTGGCGGCGAGCCGCGCGGAGAGGTAGGAAGGGGACACCCCACCCGCCGATGTGCCGGAGGCTGCCGTGAAGAAGATCATCAACGATCCGGCGAACGTGGTCGCCGAGTCGCTGCGGGGCCTCGCCGCAGCGCACGCCGATGTCCTTCGTGTCCAGTACGACCCGGACGTCGTGATCAGAGCCGACGCCCCGGTCGCGGGGAAGGTCGCCGTCATCTCCGGCGGTGGGTCCGGGCACGAGCCGCTGCACGGCGGCTTCGTCGGCCGGGGCATGCTCGCCGCCGCCGTGCCCGGCGCGGTGTTCACCTCGCCGACGCCGGACGCGGTGCAGGCCGCGGTCACCGCGACCACCGGCGAGGCGGGCGCCCTGCTCATCGTGAAGAACTACACCGGCGACGTGCTGAACTTCGAGACGGCCGCCGAGCTGGCCGCCGCCGAGGGCCTCGAGGTGCGCAGCGTGGTGATCGACGACGACGTCGCGGTCAAGGACTCGACGTACACCGCCGGCCGCCGTGGGGTCGGCGGCACGGTGCTGCTGGAGAAGATCACCGGCGCCGCCGCCGAGCGCGGCGACTCGCTCGACGCCGTGACCGCGCTGGCGCAGAAGGTGATCGGCCAGGTCCGGTCGATCGGCGTCGCGCTCACCGCGCCGACCGTGCCGCACGCCGGCACCCCCAGCTTCGACCTCGCCGACGACGAGATCGAATTCGGCATCGGCATCCACGGCGAGCCCGGCCGCGAGCGGCTGGCGGCCGAGCCGGCCGACGCGCTGGTGGCGCGGATGGTCGAGGCCGTCGTATCGGACCTGCCCTTCGCCTCGGGCGACCGCGTGCTGCTGTTCACCAACTCGATGGGCGGCACCCCGCTCGTCGAGCTCTACCTGGCCCACGGCATCGCCGAGCGGCTGCTGGCCGATCGTGGGATCGTGGTCGAGCGCCGGCTGGTCGGCCCGTACATCACCAGCCTCGAGATGCAGGGGATGAGCTTGACGCTGCTCAAACTGGACGACGAGCTGACCGAGCTGTGGGACGCGCCGGTCAACACCGCGGCCCTGCGGTGGGGGCTCTGATGGCCTGTACCGCCGAAGGGGTCGCGGCCGCGGTGCGCGCCGCCGCCGCGGTGGTCGCCGAGCACCGCGTGGAGCTGATCGACCTCGACCGCGCGATCGGCGACGGCGACCACGGCGAGAACCTCAACCGCGGTTTCGCGGCCGTCGTGGCGGCGCTGGACTCCGCGGTTCCGGACACCCCCGGCGGGGTGCTGAAGCTCGTCGCGACGACGTTGATCTCCAAGGTCGGCGGGGCCGCGGGGCCGTTGTACGGCACGGCTTTCCTGCGTGCGTCGGCCAAGCTGGGCGCGGCCGCCGACCTCGACGTCCCGGCGCTGCTGGACGCGCTGCGCGCCGGCCTCGAAGGCGTCCAGGCCCGCGGCAAGGCGGTGGGCGGCGACGCGACCATGGTCGACGCCCTGATCCCCGCGGTGGCGGCCGCGGAGAAGGCGGCCGAGGGCGGCGGCGACGTCGCCGCGGTGCTGACCGCGGCGGCCGACGCGGCCGACACCGGCGCGGAGTCCACTGTGGACCTCGTGCCGCGGAAGGGCCGGGCGTCCTACCTCGGCGAGCGGGCGGTGGGGCACCTCGACCCCGGCGCCCGGTCGTCGGCGCTGCTGCTGCGGGCGTTCGCGGAGGCCGCCCGGTGAGCGTGGGAATCGTGCTCGTGTCGCACAGTGCGAAGCTCGCCGAAGGCCTCGCCGAGCTGGCCGCCCAGATGGCGCCGGACGTCACCATCGTGCCGGCCGGCGGCCTCTCCGACGGCTCGATCGGCACGGACTACGACGAGGTCGTCGCCGCCACCCAGCGCGCGGACTCCGGCGACGGCGTCGTGCTGCTCTACGACCTCGGCAGTGCCCAGATGACCGCGGAGCTCGCCGTCGAATCGCTGGCCGACCCCTCGGCCGCGATCGTCGCCGACGGCCCGCTGGTCGAGGGCGCGATCGCGGCGGCGGTCGCCGCGCAGGCCGGTCGGGACCGCAAGGCGGTGGCCGAAGCCGCCGCGGCGGCCGGCCTCCCGGAGGACCTGGCGCCGCCCGCCGGAGACGACGCCGGCACTG
The DNA here is from genome assembly GCF_040610315.1 of Amycolatopsis sp. NPDC004169. Classification (NCBI taxonomy): domain Bacteria; kingdom Bacillati; phylum Actinomycetota; class Actinomycetes; order Pseudonocardiales; family Pseudonocardiaceae; genus Amycolatopsis; species Amycolatopsis sp. NPDC004169. The sequence continues at coordinate 51,627 of NZ_JBEXMD010000015.1, read as the reverse complement.
CCGACACCGCCGAAATCGAACTGGAGCTGCACAACGAGGTCGGGTTGCACGCCCGGCCCGCCGCGGTGCTGGTGCGCACGCTCAGCGGGTTCGACGCCGAGGTGACCGTGCGGCTCGGCGACCAGGAGGCCGACGGCCACAGCGTCCTGGCCCTGATGTCGCTCGGCGCCCGCCAGGGCGACCGGATCCGCGTCCGGGCGCGCGGGCCGCAGGCTTCCGCCGCGCTGGAGAAGGCGAAAGAGCTGGTGGACGGCAATTTCGGCGAGTGAGGCCGCGTCGCCGACCGGGTGACTTGAGCGGTACTGACTCGATTCCGTCTGGGCTTCCGGCGATGGCCCTGGCAGTATCGAGGCCAATTACCAGCGAGTAACATCTCTGGAGGCCTCGATGGCGCGGGACATTTCGACGGTCGGTGTGGTCGGCCTGGGCACCATGGGGGCCGGCATCGCCGAAGTGCTCGCGCGCAGCGGGCTCGACGTGATCACGGTCGAACTCGACGAAGCCGGGGTGGCCCGCGGCCGCGGCCACCTCGAGCACTCCACCGAACGCGCGCTCGCCGGCGGCAAGCTGGACGCGGCCGGGCGTGCGGCGCTGCTGGGCCGGATCCGCTACCGCACGTCGCTTTCCGATCTGTCCGAAGTGGACCTGGTGATCGAGGCGATCCCGGAGAGCCTCGAGCTGAAGGCCGAGGTCTTCGCCGAGCTGGACAAGATCACCCGGCCCGAAGTGGTCTTCGCGTCCAACACGTCGTCGCTGTCGATCACCGAGATCGGCGTGCACACCGCGCGGCCCGGCAAGGTCGTCGGGATGCACTTCTTCAACCCGGCGCCGGTGCTGAAGCTCGTCGAGATCGTCAAGACGGTGGTGACCGAACCGGACGTGGTCGCCGAAGTCGTCGAGTTCGCCGAGCGCCTGGGCAAGGTGCCGGTGGTGATCGGCGACCGCGCCGGCTTCATCGCCAACGCGCTGCTGTTCGGCTACCTCAACCACGCGGTGCGGATGTACGAGCAGCGCTACGCCACCCGCGAGGACCTCGACGCCGCGATGCGCTTCGGCTGCGGCTACCCGATGGGCCCGCTCGCGCTGCTCGACCTGATCGGGCTGGACACCGCGAACGAGATCCTCGACACGATGTACCACCAGTCCCGCAACCGCCTGCACGCGCCGGCGCCGCTGCTGAAGCAGATGATCACGGCGGGCCTGCTGGGCCGCAAGACCGGCCGGGGCTTCTACACCTACGACGCCCCGGACTCGCCCAACGTGGTCGTGGATGCGGCGGCAGCGTCCACAGTGGAGGGAGCCCCGCCGCGCCCGGTGGCGCGGGTCGGGGTGATCGGCACCGGGACGATGGCCACCGGCATCGCGGAGGTGTTCGCCAAGCGCGGCCTCGACGTGGTGCTGCGCGCCCGGAGCCTGGAGAAGGCGCAGGCATCCGTGGCTCGCGTCAAGAAGTCGCTCGACAAGGCCGTGGTCCGGGGCAAACTGTCCGAAGAGGACGCTGCGCTTGCCTTGGCTCGCATCACCCCGGTCACCGATTTCGAGGCACTGGCCGACGTCGACCTGGTCATCGAGGCGGTGGCCGAGGAACTGGCGGTCAAGCAGGCGGTGTTCGCCGCACTGGACGAGGTGGTCCGCCCCGGCGCGGTCCTGGCGACGACGACGTCTTCGCTGCCGGTGATCGAGTGCGCGGCCTCGACGTCCCGGCCCGCCGACGTGATCGGCCTCCACTTCTTCAACCCGGCCCCGGTGATGAAGCTGGTCGAGGTGGTGTCGACGATCGCGACCGCCTCGGACGTGGTGGCGACGGCGAGCGCGGTCTGCGCCGCGGTGGGCAAGCACGCGGTGCACTGCGGCGACCGCGCGGGCTTCATCGTCAACGCGTTGCTGTTCCCGTACCTCAACGACGCGGTGAAGATGCTGGAGGCCCACTACGCGGGCGCGGACGACATCGACACGGCCATGAAGGTCGGCTGCGGCCTGCCGATGGGCCCGTTCGAGCTGCTGGACGTCGTCGGCCTCGACGTCTCCCTGGCCATCCAGCGGACGCTCTACAACGAGTTCCGCGAAGAAGGCTTCGCGCCGGCGCCGCTGCTGGAGCACCTCGTGACAGCGGGGCGGCTGGGCCGGAAGACCGGGAAGGGCTTCAAGGACTACTGATCAGCGCTCGGTCACCTCGCCGAGGACCGGCTTCACGTCGAGGACCGGCGTGCCGTCGATGGCTTCGGAGCCGGTGACGGTCACCGTGCCGCCCTCCACCGCCGTCACCGTCACCGTGTGGAGGCCGATCGGGTTCGGACGGTCCGGAGAGCGCGTCGAGAACACACCCTGCAGCGGCCGGTCCGGGTCGCTGCGCGGGTGGACCGCCTGCACCTCGCGGTCCGCCTCGTGCAGCCACGTCAGGAGGACCAGGCGGTCGCCCGGGCGGAGGTCGGCCGCCGCCGCGGTGAACGCCGGGTCGAACACCACCCGGGACGGTGGCGCGCCCTCGTCGCCCTGCTTCGGGGCCGCCGCGCGGTCCGTCAGCGGTGACTCGATGCGCGCCACCGGGTGCACCTGGTAGCTCGTCACTTGTAGTAGCCCTCGACCGGCACCCGGGCCTCGTCGAACAGCGCGGGACCCTCCAGCTTGTGGTCGCCCCACGTCACCGGCGGCCGCAGGGTGAGGAACTGTTCCGTCGACAGCGCGAAGACGACCCGGCCGAGCCCGGACCGCTCGATCGCCCCGGTGCACATCCCGCACGGCTGCGTGCTGGTGAACATCGTCGTGGCCGCCGCGGTTTCCGGGTCGAGGTGCTGCGCCGCCCAGCGGGCCAGCTTCAGCTCCGGGTGGGCCGTGATGTCGTTGTCCGTCAACGAAGTGTTGCGGTCCTCGGCCAGGATGTTCCCGTCGGCGTCGGCCAGCAGGGAACCGAACGGCGGGTTGCCGTGTTCCTCGCGCGCTTCGCGGGCCAGCTCGATCGCCCGCCGCAGCAGGGTTTCTTCGGTGTCCTTCACCGGTTCTCCTTCCAGGACGCGGCCACCGCCGCGAGGTCTCGCCACGCCACCTCCGGGCGCAGCGTTTCGGCCGGGTCCGTGTCGAACGGGTCGAGCACGACCGTGTCCGCCCCCAGCGCCCCCAGCTGCGCCAGATCGTCGAGGACCTGCTCGAGCGTGCCGTGCCCGGCGAGCCGGTCCGGCCCGTCCACCGGCGCCGCCGTCAGCCGCAGCAGGATCCGCGGCGCGAAGGCGGGCACCGGCCGGTCGCCTGCCAGCTTCTCCAGGCGCCCCAGGCCTTCCCGGAACCCGGCCGGCGTCAGCCGCAGCGGGTGCCAGGCGTCGCCGAGCTCGATCGCCCGGCGCAACCCGGCGTCGCTGTGCCCGCCGAGCCACAGCGGGATCGGGTCCACGCGGTAGTCGTCACGCTCGGCCCACGCGGCCCGGATCGCCCGCAGGTGCTCGGTGGTGAGCTTGCCGCGCTGCTCGAACGGCACGCCCAGCGCCTCGAACTCCTGCCTGGCCCAGCCGATCCCGGCCCCGATCACGAGCCGGCCGCCACTGAGCTGGTCGAGGTTCGCGGCCATCCGCGCCACCAGCAGGGGATGCCGGTACGGCACCACGAGCACGGTGGTGCCCAGCCGCACCTTCTGCGTCACGCCCGCCAGCCACGACAACGTCGTGAACGGCTCGTAGAACGGCGCCGGGTACTGCTCGGCGACGTCCGGCGTGATGGCGACGTGGTCGGACACCATCAGCAGGTCGAAACCGAGGCCCTCCACCGTCTGCGCCCAGGACCGCAGGACGCCCGGGTCCGTGCCGGGGCCGAAGTTGGGGACGTTCACGCCGATCTTCACCGGGAAAGGCTATCGACGTTTTGCCCGGATCCGGAAGGGAACGATCACGGCGTTCGGCCCGTTCGGCCGTGGATCCCACGGTATGTTCGGGGAATGACCGAGAGTCTCGACGCGACGGACTGGGCGATCCTCGCCGAGCTCCAGCGCGACGCCCGGCTGCCCCTCACCGAGCTCGGCCGCCGGGTGAACCTCAGCGCGTCCGCGGCCACCGAACGCCTCCGGCGGCTGGAGTCCACCGGCGTGATCAGCGGCTACCGCGCCGAGATCGACCTCGGCAAGCTCGGCTACCCGGTGCTGGCCGTGGTCCGGCTCAAGTACCCGGGCAGCAGGCACGAGCCGTTGCACAAGCTGCTCGCCGAGCGCTCGGAGATCCTCGAATGCCTGCGCACCACCGGCGACGACTGCTACACGCTCAAGATCGCCGCGGCCTCCATGGCCCACCTCGAGCGCACGGTGGACGAGCTGTGCCAGTTCGGCAGCACGACCACGAACCTCGTCTACAGCCAGACCCTGCCCTACCGCGCCCCGCGGGAGCCCGCTCGTGACCTCGACGCCTGACCGCATCGTCGTCTACGGCGTCACCGGCTCGGGCAAGTCCACGCTGGCGGCCCGGATCGCCGAGCGCACCGGCCTGCCCTACCACTCCGCGGACGACATCTGCTGGCAGCCGGGCTGGGTCGGCACCCCCGACGACGAGCAGCGCCGCCTGGTCGCCGAGGTGTGCGGGGAGCCGCGCTGGGTCCTCGACGCCGTCTACAGCAAGTGGCAGGACGTCGTGCTGCCTCGCGCCGAACTGATCGTGGGCCTCGACTACCCGCGCTGGCTTTCGCTGAGCCGCCTGGTGCGCCGGACGTTCGTGCGGGCGGTGACCCGGCGCCGGATCTGCAACGGCAACGTCGAATCGTTCCGCCAGGTGTTTTCCACGGACTCGATCATCCGCTGGCACTTCGCGTCGTTCGCGCGCAAGCGGGACCGCATCCGGGCGTGGGCGGCCGAGCCGCCCGGCCCGGCCGTCGTCCGGCTGACGTCCCCGGGCGAGACCCGCCGCTGGCTCGAAACGCTCTGAGTTCACGTTCCCGGCGGCAGCAGCGGGCCGCCGCTCCAGTGCTGGAACACCAGGTTCGTGTGGACGCGGGCGACCTCGTCCCGCGCGGTCAGCTCGTCGAGGACCAGCCGCTGCAGCTCGCCGGCGGAGCTGGTGGCGACGTGCGCGAGGAAGTCGTCCGGCCCGGTCAGGTGGTAGACCGCGCGCACCTCCGGCAGCGAAAGCAGGTGCTCGATGAACGGGTCCACCAGCGGCCGCCGGTGCGGCCGGACCTGGACGAACAGGAACGCCTCCAGCGGCCGCCCGAGCTTCGCCGCGTCGACCGACGCGTGCTGCCCGGTGATCACGCCGGTTTCCCGCAGCCGGGCGACGCGGTCCAGGCAGGTCGAGGGCGCGATGCCGACCGCGGCCGCCAGGTCCTTGTTGGTGATCCGGGCATCGTTCTGCAGCAGGCGCAGGATTTCGAGATCAACCGGACTGAGTTCGACGGAAGCGGACATCACCGAATCATATCCGAGAGTGTTGCTCCCGATCCGGGGAAAGCTCGACCATGCTGGCATGACCTCCTCGCTGCGCACGCGAGCCGTCCACGCCGGCCGTGACGATCTCACGGACCTCGGCGTGCACGCCGCTCCGCTCGACCTGTCCACGACCTATCCGTCCCGCGACAGTGCCGCCGAAGCCGCCCGGATCGACGCCTTCGCCGCCGGCGCCGAGCTCGACGGCCCGCCGATCTACGGCCGGGTGGGCAACCCGACCGTCGAACGGTTCGAGCGGGCGCTTGCCGAGCTCGAAGGCTTCGAGCACGGCGTCGCGTTCGCCAGTGGCATGGCCGCCGTCTCGGCCTGCCTGCTTTCCGCGGTGGCGCAGGGGAAGCGGCACGTCGTCGCGGTGCGCCCGCTGTACGGCTGCAGCGACCACCTGCTGGAGTCCGGGCTGCTCGGCACCGAGGTCACCTGGGCCGCACCCGACGCCGTCGCCGCCGCGCTGCGGCCGGACACCGGACTGGTGTTCGTCGAGACCCCGGCGAACCCGACGCTGGCCGAGGCCGACATCGCCGAGCTGGCGCTCGCCTGCGGCGACGCGCCGCTCCTGGTGGACAACACCTTCGCCACCCCGGTGCTCCAGCGCCCCGGCCGCCACGGCGCCCGGATCGTGCTGCACAGCGCGACGAAGTTCCTCGGCGGCCACGGCGACGTGATGGGCGGGATCGTCGCGTGCGACGCGGCGGAAGCCGCCCGGCTGCGGCAGATCCGCTTCGCCACCGGCGGCGTGCTGCACCCGCTCGCCGGATACCTGTTGCTGCGCGGGCTTTCCACGCTGCCGCTGCGCGTCACCGCGGCGTCGGCGACCGCCGCGACGCTGGCCGCCCGGCTCGGCGAGCACCCGGCCGTGACCGCCGTCCACCACCCGCGGATCGGCGGCCCGCTGGTGGCGTTCGAGGTCGACGGCGACCCGCACGCCCTGATCGGGGCCGTCCGGCTGATCACGCCGGCCGTCAGCCTGGGCAGCGTCGACACGCTGATCCAGCACCCGGGCTCGATCAGCCACCGGATCGTGGCCGAGGGCGACCGCCACGACGCCGGGGTGTCCGACCGGCTGATCCGGTTGTCGGCCGGTCTCGAGGACGTCGAGGACCTCTGGGCCGACCTGGAGCAGGCGCTGAAGGCGCTCTGAGCCCGGTCAGCCGCAGCAGCCGCCACCACAGCAGCCACCGCCACCGCCTGCCGGGGCCGCGGGACCGCCCGCGGCCCCGGTCAGCGCGACCGTGGTGAGCAGCTTGACGGTGTCGGCGTGGCCCTCGGGGCAGGTGGCCGGCGCGCCGGATTCGCTCATCGGGCGCAGGAGCTCGAACGTCTCGGTGCACTCGCGGCAGCGGTAGGCGTAGGTCGGCATGCGGCGATTATCGCCGGAGCCGCCCGGGGATGGGAAGCTGGGCGCGTGCAGCCGCCCTCGCTCGCCGACGTGCCCCACCTCGGCCAGGTCGTCCCGTCCCTGCTCGCCGCGCTCGGCGTACCCGGCTGCGGGAACACGCTCAGCCTGCCGGAGGCCCGCAGCGCCTGCGTGCTGCTCGTCGACGGGCTCGGCTGGGAGCTGCTCGCCGAGCACGCGGCGGACGCCCCGGTGCTGACCGAGCTCGCCCGCGAGCCGCTGCGCGTGGGCTTCCCGTCGACGACCGCCGCCGGGGTGGCCGCGATCGGCACCGGGCTCGCGTCGGGCGAGCACGGGATGGTCGGCTACACCTTCGAGATGCCCGGCGCCGGCGTGCTCAACGCGTTGCGCTGGTGCAGCCACGAAGACGGCAGCGACCTGCGCGGCGCGCTCCCGCCCCGCGAGGTGCAGCCGCTCCCGACGACGTTCGAGCGCGCCGCCGCGGCGGGCGTCGATGCGGCGGTGGTGTCGTCCGCCCAGTTCCGCGACACCGCCTTGACCCTGGCCACCCAGAGCGGCGCGCGGTACGCCGGTGTCCACGCGCTGGGCGACCTCGCCGCGCGGACGTTGTCGGTGCTGGAGGGGCACGCGTTCTGCTACGCCTACCACAGCGACCTCGACCTGCTCGGCCACATCCACGGCCCCGGCTCGACGGCGTGGCGCATGCAGCTGCGGCAGATCGACCGGCTCGTCGAGTCCCTTGTGGACGGTCTGCCGCCCGGCGCGCTGCTCGCGGTGGTGGCCGACCACGGGATGGTGACCGTCGACGACAAGCTCGACCTCGAAGACGCCCCGGAGCTGCTGGCCGGCGTCCGGACGTTCGGGGGTGAGGTCCGGGCCCGGCACGTCTACACCGAGCCGGGCGCGGCCGCGGACGTCCTCGCGGCCTGGCGGGAGGTGCTGGGCGAGCGGGCCTGGGTGCGCTCGCGCGAAGAGGCCGTGGCGGAGGGCTGGTTCGGGCACACGGTGAGCGACCGGGTGCTGCCGCGCATCGGCGACGTCGTCGCCGCGGCCCGTGGCGGGTTCGGGATGGTGCGGGAGCTCGCCGAGGCCGTCGAGAGCTCGCTGGTCGGGCAGCACGGGTCGCTCACCGGCGCGGAGCAGCTCGTGCCGCTGGCACTGGCCCAGGGGTAGGCCGGGAACTTTCGCCCGGCTGCTGCCGACCTGTCCACTGCGTACCGGACTGACGGGAGTGGGCGGGATGAGCGTGCTGGACGGGATCGGGGTCGTCGGGGCGGGCGGCGAGGGGCGGGCCGTGGCCGCGTACCTCGCCGCGCGGGACTTGCCCGTGCACCTGTACACCCGGGACCTCGACGCCGTCGGGGAGATCGCGCACCGCCGGGAGATCGTCGCGCGCGGGGTGCTCGACGGGCGCTTCCCGCTCCGGGACGTGACCGCCGACCCGGCCGGGCTGGGTGCGCGGGCCGTGGTCCTGGTCGCCACGGTGACCACGGCCTACCCGGAGGTCGCCGCCCGGCTGGCACCGCACCTGCGCCAGGGACAGGTGGTGGTGCTGTTCTCCGGCAAGCTGTGCGGGAGCGTCGAGTTCGCCTGCGCGCTCGCCGCCGCCGGGGCGCCGGAGGTCGACGTCGTCGAGACCGATGCGCTGTTCGCCGCGCGGCCGTCCGGGACCGACGGCGTCACCGTGCTCGGCGTCAAGGGCTGGAACCTGATCTCCGGGAGCAGCGAGGCCGCCGTCGCCCGGCGGGCCGGGTTGCTGTGCGAGTGGTTCCCGATGCTGGAGGTCGCGCGCAATCCGGTGGAGCGCGGCCTGCACGACTTCGGCGCGGTGGCGCACGTGCCGATCGCGCTGGCCAACCTCGGCACCATCGACCGGGCGGAGGAGCTGCTCTTCTACGTCGACGGCGTTTCGGCGCGGACGATCGCCCTGCTCGAACGCACCGAGGCCGAGTTCGCCGCCGTGGCGGACGCGTACGACGCCCGGCTGCTGCCCATGACGGAGGTGCTCGACCGGTACTACGGCTGCCCGGCCACGACGTTGCTCGACGCGTTGCGGACGGTGCGGCCGTACCGGACGATCGCCGCGCCGACCAGCCTCGACCACCGGTTCCTGACCGAGGACATCCGGTCGACGCTGGTGCCGCTGCAGGCGCTGGCGCGGTGCGCCGGGGTCGCGACGCCGATGGTGGACGCGGCGATCACGATCATGTCCGTCCTCGGCGGGGAGGATTTCCGGCGGACCGGCCGGACCCTGGCTCGGCTCGGGTGGGACGACCTTGAGCACGGGGCGATCCTGGACCGGCTCGGTGCCGGGGGCCGGGTGGCGGGCCGGGCGGCTTGAGCTTCCTCCGGTGTCTCGGGTGATTCGAGGGGCATCACCCGTGACTGGGGAGGCATCACGTGTGATTGGAGGGGCATCACTCGTGATTGGCGGGTCGACTCGCGTGCTTGGACGGTCGACTCACGTACCGGGACGGTCGGTTTGCGTGCCTGGAGGGTCGGTTTGCGTGCCGGGGCGGTCGGTTGGCGGGGGTGGCGGTTAACGTTTGGGCGTGCCACGACGCAACCGTCCCGGCCGCCGTTCGGAGGGCGGGCCGCCCGAGCGTGACCTGGGGGCCGCGACCGGGTGGGCACGGGCCGAGTCCGGGACGGACGGAGACTGGCTCGTGCGGACGGTGCCCGGCAGCCAGGCCACCAAGGTCTACCGCTGCCCCGGCTGCGACCACGAGATCCGGCCGGGGACGCCGCACCTGGTGGTCTGGCCCGCCGACGAGACCGGCTCGGTCGCCGACCGACGGCACTGGCACCGCGCCTGCTGGGAGGCCAGGGCCCGGCGGCGCCCGCATCGCCGCTGGTGACCTGCCTGTTGCGGCCTCGGCTGCCGGTAGGTGTTCGCTCTGGAGTTGTCAAACAACGGCCGGTCCGTCAGAGCCGGTAGTGCCTCGACATCGCGCCCTCGTGCATCTCCTCCGTGTACTCCGTGAAGCCGAGGCGCTCGGCCACCCGCAGCGACGGCTTGTTCGCGATGCTCACGCTCGCCAGCACCGGCACGGACGGCAGCTCGCGGGCGCGCCACTCCAGGACCGCCAGCCCCGCCTCCACCGCGTAGCCCTTGCCCCACGCCGACGGGCGGAAGCGGTAGCCGAGGTTGAGCACCTTCTCGCCGTGGAACTCGCGCAAGCGGACGCCGCACGTGCCGAGCACCTCCGCTCCGCCGCGCTCGAGGACCGCCGGGTAGCCGAAGCCGTGCTCGGCCCAGTGCGCCAGCCACTCCGAGAACATCGCCGACGCGCGCGGGACGTCGGGCGGGTCCGGGTGGAAGCGGTTGGTGCGCGGGTCCGTGTGGATGTCGACCATCGCCTGCCGGTCCGCCTCGTGGAGCGGACGCAGCCGGAGCCGGTCGGTTTCGATGTCGGTGAACACATCGGCGACGCTAACGAGGGGGTCCGACAAAATGACGCGCATGACCGAACTGCCGCTGGTCCTGCTCCACGCCTTCCCACTGGATTCCCGCATGTGGAACGCGGTGCGCGAGCCTCTCGCTTCACACCTTCGGGTGATCACCCCCGACCAGCGCGGGCTCGGCCGCTCGCCGCTGCCCGAAACCGGCCGTGAACCGAGCCTGGGAGACGCCGCGCGGGACGTCGTCGCGCTGCTCGACCGGCTGGAGCTCGACCGCGTCGTGCTCGGCGGCTGCTCGATGGGCGGCTACCTCGCCATGGCCGTGCTGCGGCTCGCGCCCGAGCGGGTCGGCGGGCTCGTGCTCATCGACACCAAGGCCACGCCCGACACACCCGAGGCCGCGCAGACGCGGCTGGACGTCGCGGCCCGCGTCGAGCGCGAAGGCATCCGGACCTGGCTCGCCGAGGCCAATCTGCCGAACCTGCTGGCCGCGTCGGCGCGCGAACAGCGTCCCGAACTCGTCGAAACGGTCCGGGAGATCATCGAGTCGCAGCCGCCGGCCGGGATCTCCTGGACCGCACTGGCGCTGCGGACCCGGCCGGACTCGCTGGACCTGCTGCGGGACTCGAAGGTCCCCGCGCTGGTCATCGTCGGCGAAGAGGACCCGATCACCCCGGTCGCGGCGGCGAGCGAGATCGCCGAGGTCATGTCCGGCGCGACGCTCGTCGTGCTGCCGGGCGCCGGCCACCTGACCCCGCTCGAAGACCCGGCCGGCGTGGTCGAGGCGATCCTGTCCTGGTACCCGGCGACTCACGAGAAGTAGTCGGCGAGCGCGGAGCGGGCCTCGGGGAGCCGGTGCGGGAACCGCTGCGCGATCACGAAGCGCCACGCGACGGCGAAGAGTTCTCGCAGCCGTGTGTACGCGCGAAGGGCTTCTTCGGGCACCGAGCCGGGGTAGGCGGCCAGGTACTCCGGGCCGCCTTGGCGCGCCAGGATGCCGAGGTCCCAGGCGAGCGGCCCCAGCCAGGTGTCCTCGAAGTCCAGCCAGCAGGGGCCGGCCGCGGTCGCGATCAGGTTGCCGGGGTGGGCGTCGCCGTGCAGCGGCCGGACCGGGGCGTCCGGCAGCGCGGCTTCGAGCCGGGCGGCCTCCGCGCGCAGGCGGGGGTCGAGGTCCAGCCGGTCGAGGAGTCCTTCGAGCTCGGCCAGCGGGCCGCGGCGGGGCAACTCGCCGGGGTACTCGAGCAGGGCCGCGTGCAGGTCGGCGAGGGAGCGCGCGACGACTTCAGGGGTGTACCGGTGACCCGGATCGTGCAGGGTGTGGTGCCAGAGCGTGACCGGCAGCCCGTCCGCGAAATGCGGCCCGGCCGGGGGATCGGTGGTGGGTGAGACGACGAGCACACCACGATCCGTGAGGAACCTCGAGACGGCGACGTCCCGGGCCAGCCAGGCCGACGGCTCCGGGCGCAGCAGGCGGGTCGTGGCGGGCACCCTGGCAACCAGCGGACCCAGCCTCACCAGCACGTTCGACCGCTCGTGGAGCACTTCGGGATCGTGGCGGGGCAGCCCCAGCCGGGTGGTCACGGCACGGGCCGCGCGGACCGCCGCGCGGGTGTAGTCGTCGGCCACGCCCCGATCTTGCCAGCCGGTGCGCGCGACTGTCGGTAGCGAGGGCTACGATCCACCTAAGCCGCCGGATCGGGCCTTCCCGACCCCCGGTGGCGCGACGATGACCACCACAAGGTTTCAGTGTTGGAGGCAGGAGTGACGGCCGTAGCCCCCAAGCCGATCGCGACGCGCCCGTATCCCGCGCGCGAGTCGGTCAAGGGTTCGTACCTGCTGCGGTTGTTCCGCACGACGGACCACAAGCAGATCGGGATCATGTACCTGGTCACGTCGTTCGCCTTCTTCATGGCGGGCGGCGCGATGGCCATGCTGATCCGCACCGAGCTGGCGCGGCCGGGGCAGCAGTTCCTGTCCCAGGAGCAGTACAACCAGCTGTTCACCATGCACGGCACCGTGATGCTGCTGCTGTACGCGACCCCGATCCTCTTCGGCTTCGCGAACTTCGTCCTGCCGCTGCAGATCGGCTCGCCGGACGTCGCCTTCCCGCGGCTGAACGCGTTCTCGTACTGGCTGTACCTCTTCGGCGGCCTGATCGTGATCTCGGGCTTCCTGACCCCGGGTGGCGCCGCCGACTTCGGCTGGTTCGCCTACACCCCGCTGTCGGACGCCATCCACTCGCCGGGCGTCGGCGCGGACCTGTGGATCTCCGGCCTGGTGGTCTCCGGTCTCGGCACCATCCTCGGCGCGGTCAACATGATCACCACCGTGGTCTGCCTGCGCGCGCCGGGCATGACGATGTACCGGATGCCGATCTTCACCTGGAACATCCTGGTCACCAGCATCCTGGTCCTGCTCGCCTTCCCGATCCTGACCGCGGCCCTGATGGGCCTGCTGGCGGACCGGCACCTCGGGGCGCACGTGTTCGACCCCGAAAACGGCGGCGTGATCCTCTGGCAGCACCTGTTCTGGTTCTTCGGCCACCCCGAGGTGTACATCGTCGCGCTGCCGTTCTTCGGCATCGTGTCGGAGATCTTCCCGGTGTTCAGCCGCAAGCCGCTGTTCGGCTACAAGAGCCTGGTCTGGGCGACGCTGGCCATCGCGGCCCTGTCGGTCGCGGTGTGGGCGCACCACATGTACGCCACCGGCGCCGTGCTGCTGCCGTTCTTCTCCTTCATGACGTTCCTGATCGCCGTCCCGACCGGCATCAAGTTCTTCAACTGGATCGGCACGATGTGGAAGGGCCAGCTGTCCTTCGAGACGCCGATGATCTTCTCGATGGGCTTCATCGTCACGTTCCTCTTCGGCGGCCTTACCGGCATCCTGCTGGCCGCGCCGGCGATCGACTTCCACGTGTCGGACAGCTATTTCGTGGTCGCGCACTTCCACTACGTGCTCTACGGCACGATCGTGTTCGCCACCTTCGCCGGCATCTACTTCTGGTTCCCGAAGATCACCGGCCGGATGATGGACGAGAAGCTCGGCAAGTGGCACTTCTGGACCACGTTCATCGGCTTCCACGGGACGTTCCTCGTCCAGCACTGGCTGGGTGCCGAGGGTATGCCGCGGCGGTACGCGGACTACCTGACCAGTGACGGCTTCACCACGCTGAACACGATCTCGACGATCGGCGCGTACATCCTCGGTGCCTCGACGCTGCCGTTCATCTGGAACGTCTTCAAGAGCTACCGGTACGGCGAGATCGTCACGGTGGACGACCCGTGGGGCTACGGCAACTCGCTCGAGTGGGCGACGTCCTGCCCGCCGCCGCGGCACAACTTCACCGAGCTGCCCCGGATCCGCTCCGAGCGGCCCGCGTTCGAGCTGCACTACCCGCACATGATCGAGCGCATCCACTCCGAAGGCGAGATCGGCTTCTTCGGGAAGCAGAAGGTCAACAGCCACGCGGCGCCGTCGCAGCTGCTCACCGAAGCGGTGATCCCGGGAGACCACTCCAAGGACAACGCGAGCGAGCAAGGCGACAAGTAGAACCTGATCGAGTGAGCGCGTGCCCGGCTTATGTGAAGCCGGGCACGCGCTCTACTTATGTTCGACCCCGGACCGGCAGACTGGTCGTGCAGCGTTGCCGAGCGAGGGATGACCAGTGACCCAGACCCCCGTCCTGATCACGACGACCGGCCCCGACAAGCCGGGTGTTTCGTCCGTGCTGTTCGCCGTGCTGACCCGGCACGACGTCGACGTGCTCGACGTCGAGCAGGTGGTCATCCGCGGGCAGCTCGTGCTCGGGGTGCTCGCCGGGGTCTACCGCGACCCGGAGGGCCTGCAGGAGTCGGTCGAGCAGGCGATGGCGTCCGTCGGCATGCAGGTCGACGTGAAGATCGGCAGCGCGATCGGTGACGACCCGTTCGCGCTCGGCCGCCGCGACTCCTCGCACGTGCTGGTCATCCTCGGCCGCCCGGTCACCGCGCGCGGGTTCTCGGAGGTCGCGCGCCGGCTGGCCGCGTTGGGCGCCAACATCGACTCGATCCGCAGCGTCGCCGACTACCCGGTGACCGGGCTGGAGCTGTACGTCTCGGTCCACGAGGACAGCCTCGACGCCGACGCCGCGTTGCGCTCCCAGCTCGCGGACGCCGCCGTCGAGGCGGGCGTCGACATCGCCGTGGAGCGGGCGGGCATCATGCGGCGGGCCAAGCGGCTCGTCGTGTTCGACGTGGACTCGACCCTCATCCAGGGCGAGGTCATCGAGATGCTGGGCGCGCACGCCGGCGTCGAGCCGGAGATCCGCGAGATCACCGAAGCGGCCATGCGCGGTGAACTGAACTTCACCGAGTCGCTGGAACGGCGGGTCGCGCTGCTGGCCGGCCTGCCGGCCTCGGCGATCGAGCAGGTCGCCGCGTCCCTCGAGCTGACCCCCGGCGCGCGCACCACGATCCGCACCCTCAAGCGGATGGGCTTCCGCACCGGCGTCGTCTCGGGCGGCTTCACGCAGGTCATCGCGGGTCTGGCCGAAGAGCTGGGGCTCGACTTCGCCGTGGCGAACGAGCTCGAGATCGCCGACGGCGAGCTCACCGGGAAGGTCGTCGGCGAAGTCGTCGACCGTGCCGGCAAGGCGAAGGTGCTTCGCCGCTTCGCCGCCGAGTACGACATCCCGCTCGAGCAGTGCGTCGCCGTCGGGGACGGTGCCAACGACATCGACATGCTCTCGGCCGCGGGCATGGGCGTCGCGTTCAACGCGAAGCCCGCGCTGCGCGAGGTGGCCGACACCGCGCTGTCGCACCCGTACCTCGACGCCGTGCTGTTCATGCTCGGCCTCACCCGGGGCGAGGTCGAAGCGGCCGACGCCGCCGACGGGCTCGAGCTGATGCGTCCGTGAGCAGCGTTCTCGACCCCCTGGGTGCCCGCTACGCCTTCTGGCTGGGGCTGCCGGCCGAAGACACTTCCGACACCTCCGACGAGCTCCCGGAGGAGGTCCGGGCCATGCCGGTCATCCTCCGCATCGAACGGGCCGAGCCGCCGGGCCGCACCCCGCTGCTGGAGTCGGCGGCCGCCGCGGCGCTGGCGGTGTGCCTCGACGAGCGTTCGCAGCCCGGCGGCGAATGGGCCGAGCCGATGCAGGCCTGGCTCGACAACCGGATCCGGAAGGTCGCGCGGCGGGCGCGGGGCGCGCACTGGGCGGCCGTGCAGGAGCTGCCGGGCATCACGGTCGAGGTCGACGGCGCCGAGGCCCGGGCCCTCGTGCCGGGGCTGGTCACCGAAACGCCCAAGGAGGTCGCGCGGCTGCAGATCTCCGGCAGCGAGCTGCCGCCGGACGAGCCGGGCCCGGTCCCGGACGGCGTCCCGCTGCTGCTGCTCAACCCGCACGTCCCGATGACCGTCGGCAAGGGCGCCGCCCAGGTCGGGCACGCGACGATGATCCTCGCCGCGCTGCTGGACGACGCGGAGCGGGCCGCCTGGGCCGAGCAGGGCTTCCGCGTCGCCGTGCGCACGGCGACCCCGGTGCAGTGGAAGGAACTGCACCCGGGCGACGACCCGGAGGGCGCGTGGCGGCGCGACCGCGTCGTCGCCGTGCGGGACGCCGGGTTCACCGAGGTCGACCCGGGCACGATCACGGTTCTCGCCCAGTGGGCGCCGGAACAAGCGGTTTCCTGACCGGGTTGGAGCGGACATGACACTGGAAGTGGAACGCACGGGCGAGCACGCGTTCGTCGGGCGCAACGAGCGTGGCGCGGAGGTCCGGCTGGGCCGCAAGGGCGCCGAAGGGGCGTTTTCGCCCGCCGAGCTGCTGCAGATCGCGGCGGCGGGCTGCAGCGCGGTGACGGCGGAGGAGTTGATCGTCCGGCGGATCGGCGAAGAGGCGAAGTTCCGGGTGGCCGTGACCGCGGACCGGCGTGAAGGTGCTGCGGAGCTGGACGCCGTGCACGTCGCTTTCGATGTCGACGTGTCGACATTGGCGGCGGATCAGCGGGAAGCGCTCGCCGGGGCCGTGGATCGCGCGATCGAACGGCTCTGCACGGTGAGCCGGACGCTCAAGAAGGGGATCCCGGTGACGGAGGAGTTTCCGGCGTAGGGTCCGGCGCGACGGGGATCAGCTCGTCCCACTTCTCGGCGAGCTCCTGCCGGTGGCGCTGGTCGAGAAACGGCACGACGGCGAGGCATGACCGGCAGACCCGGGCCCGGCCGACCAGGAAGATCGGCCGGGCCTCGAGGAATCCCGGCCGCTTGAACAGGAGCCGCAGCGAACCGGACGACGAGTCGAAGTCGGCGAGCGGGCTCAAGGTGTTCTCGGAACCGCAGACCGGGCAGCGCACGTCAGTTCTGACCGGATTCCCAGACGACGTACGCCTGGTCGGCGTCGGTCGTCATGGCTTCGATGAACTTCTCGTTGTCGAAGCCCGGAAGGGCCTGCAGGCGCTCGATCAGCGCGTCCGCCGCCGGGTCGCCGCTCGGGACCGCGGTGCCCTTGCCGTCGGTGCCCACCAGCATGAAGAAGACGTCTTCGTTCCACGGGCCGTCGGGGATGACCCGCACCATCACCGATGACAGGTCGGACCACGTGACGGCTTCTTCGCTGCCGTCCGCGAGCCGCCGCCGCACGCCGGTGTCGTCGACGCTGACGGTCCGGGACTGGGCGCTGGACGAATCCTGGGTCAACCGGTGCTCCCTTGTTGCTTCGGTTGCTTCACCGTACCGGGCGATGCTGTGGACCGCGTCACGCGGGCGCGGCAGCGTCCAGCCTGCGCAGCGCCTCCCGGACCACCTTCGGGTCCATCGTGGGCCAGAACGGCGGCAGGGACGCACGCAGGAAGCCGCCGTAGCGCGCGTTCGCCAGCCGCGAATCCAGCACCGCCACCACCCCGCGGTCGCTGACCGCGCGGTGCAGCCGCCCGGTGCCCTGCGCCAGCAGCAGAGCCGCGTGCGTGGCCGCCACGGTGAGGAACCCGTTGCCGCCGCGGGCTTCCACCGCGCGCTGCCGCGCCGAGGACACCGGGTCGTCCGGGCGCGGGAACGGGATCCGGTCGACCACCACCAGCTGCAGCGACGGGCCCGGCACGTCCACGCCCTGCCACAGGCTCAGCGTGCCGAACAGGCACGTGCGGACGTCCTCGGAGAACTTCTGGACCAGCAGCGACGTCGCGTCGTCGCCCTGGCACAGGATCGGGAAGTCCAGCCGCTCGCGCATCTCCTCGGTGGCCTGCTTGGCCGCCCGCATCGAGGAGAACAGCCCGAGCGTGCGCCCGCCCGCGGCCTCGATCAGCTCGGCCAGTTCGTCCATTGTGGACGGCGTTAGGCCGTCACGGCCCGGCGGCGGCAGGTGCTTGGCCAGGTACAGGATGCCGTTGCGCCGGTGGTCGAACGGCGAGCCGACGTCCAGGCCGGTCCACTTCGGGCCCGAGTCGTCCGACGGTGCTTCCTTCTCCGTCGCGGCTCCCGGCGCCTGCTCCACCCGGGCCGCGCCCGGCGGCAGGCCCCACTGGCGCGCCATCGTGTCGAACGTGCCGCCCAAGGTCAGCGTCGCCGACGTCAGGATCGTCGTGTGCTGGTTGAACACGCGCTCCCGCAGCAGGCCGGCGACGCCCAGCGGCGCCACCTTCAGCGCCGGCGGCCGCGGGTTCGACGAGTACTTGTCGCCGGAGAGCCAGACGACGTCCCGCTGGTGCGCCTGGTCCTCGTCGAACGCCTCCAGCAGCCGGACCGCGGTGTCGTGCACCTCGTCGAGCAGCGACCGCGCCAGCTTGCGCGCCGTCGCCCCTTCGACGTCCTCCTTGCGGTCGTTGCCCAGCGCGGTGATGCACGCGTGCGCGGCGTCGCGGACGGCCGGGATGGCGCCCTTCAGCGGCCGCGGCAGCTCGTCCATCCGGCCCGCGGGCAGGTCGTCCACGATCAGCGCCAGCCCGTCACCCGCCTCCAGCAGGCGGTCGGCGACGTCGGCGTCGATCAGCTTGCCGCAGCGGCGGGCAGCCGCGGCGCACATCGCGCTGGTCAGCTCGCCGGTGGCGACCGAGGTGACCCGGTCGACCAGGTCGTGGGCCTCGTCGATGATCACCACGTCGTGGTCCGGCAGGACCTGGTAGCCCTGCAGCGCGTCGATCGCCAGCAGCGCGTGGTTGGTCACGATGACGTCGGCGCGGCCGGCCTCGGCGCGGGCCTTCTCGGCGAAGCAGTCCGTGCCGATCGGGCAGCGCGAAGCGCCGAGACATTCCTTCGCCGTCACCGAAACCTGGCGCCACGCCTGGTCGGAGACGCCGGGGACGAGCTCGTCGCGGTCGCCGGTTTCGGTGTCCGAGGCCCACTCCCGCAGCCGCGTGACCTCCTTGCCCAGCCGGGACACCGCGAACGGGTCGAAGAGCTGGGCGTCCTCCGGCTCGTCCGGCGCGCCGGAATCCAGCCGGTGCAGGCACATGTAGTTGCGCCGCCCCTTGAGGATGGCGAAGGTCGGTTCGCGGCCGAGCGGCTTCTTCAGCGCCTTCGCCAGGCGCGGGAGGTCGCGGTCGACGAGCTGGCGCTGCAGCGCGATCGTCGCCGTGGAGACCACGACGGTGGCTTCTTTCTCGACGGCGTGGCGGATCGCGGGCACGAGGTAGGCCAGTGACTTGCCGGTGCCGGTGCCGGCCTGCACGGCCAGGTGCTCACCGGTGCGGATGGCGCGGCCGACGGCGTCGGCCATCTGGACCTGCCCTGGGCGCTCGGCACCGCCGACGGACTCCACCGCGTGGGTGAGGAGTTCGAGGACGCCGGGGAAATCGGTTCGGGCGGGCACAGCGACACAGTAGCCGCCGCCACCGACAAAGATCGGTGCTCCGTCGCGAACGGGCCACTCGCGTCGCGGGGGCCTCCGGTGGCGGAGGCCCCCGCGGGCGGTCAGTCCTCGGAGCGGCCGGAGACGAGCTTCCAGGTCAGCGGCAGCAGGCCGGCGGCGACGACGATCTTGATCGCGTCCCCGACCAGGAACGGCGTGACGCCCTTGGCGAACGCCGTCGACAGGTCGAACCCGGTCGAGGCCATCAGCCACGGCACGCCGAACGCGTAGATGACCAGGTTGCCGAGCACCATGGTGCCCGCGGTGCGCACCGGCGTCCGGTCGCCGCCGCGGCCGGCCAGCGCGCCGACCAGGGCACCGGCGAACACGAACCCGACGATGTAGCCGGCGCTCGCGCCGGACAGGCCCGCGGTGCCGTGCTGGAACCACGGCACGCCCACCGCGCCGACCAGCAGGTACACCAGCATCGAGGCGGCACCGCGCGACATGCCGAGCGACGCGCCGACGAGCAGCGCGGCGAACGTCTGGCCGGTCATCGGCACCGGGCTGCCCGGCACCGGGATCGTCAGCTGCGCGGCGGCGCCGGTGAGCACGGCACCGCCGGCGACCAGCGCGATGTCCCGCACGAGCGAGCCGGGCACGAGATCGGCCAGCACGGGCCGCTTGCCGGCGAAGGACAGCGAAGACACGAAACCTCCCGAGGTGAACAGGCGACGACCGAGGTTAACGCTCGTTACCGGCCCGTGGGTCCGCCGAGTTGCCTTCCTCACCGGCCACTCGTCCGGGTGGACCCGATCAGGGCGGGCGCCGGACCGGCCGATGACGAAGGGCAGAGCCCGAGATCCGTCACGGGACCGAGGAGGCCGGAGCATGCGGAACGCCGGGAAGAGGACAGGTCGGTTGCTGGCCGTGACGACGCTCGCGGGGTCGCTCCTCGGCGCGGCGGCCCCGGTGACGTCCACCGGATGGGCGTCGTCCGGCTCGGTGGACGTGACCATCGACAACGAGCACATCGTCACCGGTGAGCTGGCGAAATGCACCGTCGACGGCCCCTACCGGGGCTGGACGCAGGGCGGTGCCACCGGGGACGTCGCGACGTTCGGCGCCGGTGACACCGGCTGCGGGCGCTCGGGCGCGGTCTCGATCGCCCAGGCGGCCGGGCGGCGCTTCCGGGCGACCGTGCTCAAGCGCTACGGCGGCCCCGAGCTCAGCGTCCGCACCTTCTCGGCGAAGTGCGCGACCACCGACATCGGCAGCTCCGGCGAGGTGGCGGTCGGCGCGGTCGAGGGCGTCACCGTGCCGTCGGAGATCCCGCCGAACTACCGGATCGTGATCCCCGGCGGCGCCGCCGGCACCGCGCTGGCGACGGTCGTGCTCAACGAGACCGTGACGCCCCAGCCGCCGGACGGCAGCCTGGTGACGCACGCGGTGCACATCAAGCTGTTCCCGCAGGGCGGCCCGGCGAGCGGCGACCTCTACCTGGGCACGGCCGCCTGCGACCCGTTCGGGAAGAAGTAGCTCAGGTCGTCGTGAAGCGGGCCGCGGCCGCGACGAACTCGCCGGCCCGGGTGGCCAGGTCCGGCAGGCTGCCGCCGGAGGCCAGCGCGTCGCCAAGCAACGGCGTCGCCGCGGCGACCGCGATCGCGCCGGCGCGCAGGTAGCCCTCGACGTCGGCCAGGTGGACGCCGCCGGTCGGCACCAGCGGGACGTCGGGCAGCGGCGCCCGCACCGCGCGCAGGTACGCGACGCCGCCCACGGCCGCCACCGGGAACACCTTGACCGCGGCCGCGCCCAGCCGCCAGGCCTGGTCGATCTCCGTCGGCGTCAGCGCGCCGCAGATCACCGGCGTGTCCAGGGCCGCGGCGCGCTCCAGGACCGCGGGGTTGACCGTCGGCGTGATCAGGTAGCCGGCGCCCGCGTCCACCGCGATGTCCACATCGGACGGCTCGCGGACGCTGCCCGCGCCGACCAGCGCGTCCTCGCCCAGCGCCAGGCGCAGCGCGGTGATGGCCGCGGGTGCGCCCGGCGTGGTCAGCGTCGCTTCGAGCAGGCGGACGCCCGCCGCGTGCAGCACCATCGCCGCGTCGGCGAACCGCGAAGCGTCCGGCGCGCGCAGGATCGCGACGAGCCGGTGTTCCGCCAGCGCCGCCTGCAGGTCCTTCACGCGGCCGGGCCGACGACCGCGGTGCCGGTGTACGCGACGCCCGCCTCGTCGAAGTCCTTCAGCGTCGCGTCGACCGTCGGCTGCGAGCCGCCGACGGTCAGGTCCAGCAGCACCCGCACGCCGAAGCCGGCCTTCGCCGCGTCCAGGGCCGTCGCGCGGACGCAGAAGTCCGTCGCGATGCCGACCACGTCGACGTCGGTCACGTCGTGCTCGCGCAGCCACGCCTCCAGGGACTTCCCGTCGCGGGCCGCCCCCTCGAAGCCGGAGTAGGCGGCGCTGTACTCGCCCTTGGAGAACACCTCGCCGATCGGGACGACGTCGAGCGCGGAGTGGAACGACGCGCCCGCCGTGCCGGCCACGCAGTGCACCGGCCAGCTGTCCTTGAAGTCCGGCGTCTCGCTGAAGTGGGCGCCCGGGTCGATGTGGTTGTCCCTGGTGGCCACGACGTGGCTGTACCCGCCTTCGGCGGCCTGCTTGGAGATGGCGGCGGCCGCGGCGGCCCCGCCCGGCAGGCCGAGCGAACCCCCCTCACAGAAGTCGTTCTGCACGTCCACCACGATCAGCGCGGTACCCATCGGTCGGACTCCCTCTCAGAGACAGCGTCGTTCACAAGAACTGCGTCGGGATTGCGGGCTCGCCGTGCGAGAGCTTGAGGCCCTCCCACGGCAGGCTGACCAGGCCGCGGCGCAGCCGCTGCCTCGCATCGTCGAGCGTAGGCAGGTCCGCCTCCGGGCGGCCAGCGCGGATCAGCGGAATCTGCAGCGGCCGGTCGTTGGCGTCGGCCTCGGGCGCGGGACCGGCGGTCGTCCAGACGACCTCCTCGACCGCCGTGCCGGTGCCGCGGTGGCGCCGCAGCGCGGACTTGCGGCCGCCGCGCGACTCCTTGTGCGCACTGCGCTTGGCCACCGGCTTGCCGTCCACCTCGACCAGCTTGTAGACCATGCCGGCGGTCGGCGCACCGGAGCCGGTGACCACCGAGGTGCCGACGCCGTACGCGTCGACCGGCTCCGCGCGCAGGGCCGCGATGGCGTGCTCGTCCAGGTCGCCGGACACCACGATCCGGGTGTCCTTGGCGCCGAGGGAGTCCAGCTGCTCGCGGGCGCGGCGGGCGAGCGGGCCGACGTCACCGGAGTCGATCCGGATCGCGCCGAGCTCGGGCCCGGCGACGCGGACCGCCGTCTCGATGCCCGCGGTGATGTCGTAGGTGTCGACCAGCAGCGTCGTGTCCGGGCCCATCTTGTCCACCTGGGCGCGGAAGGCCGCCTCTTCGCTGTCGTGCAGCAGCATGAAGGCGTGCGCGACGGTGCCGCGGGTCGGGATGCCGTAGCGGCGCCCGGCTTCCAGGTTGGACGTCGTCGCGAAGCCGGCCAGGTAGGCGGCGCGGGCGGCGGCGACGGCGGCGTACTCGTGCGTGCGGCGGCCGCCCATCTCGATGATCGGGCGGCCGTGCGCGGCGCCGGACATCCGGGCCGCCGCCGACGCGATGGCGCTGTCGTGGTTCAGGATCGACAGGACCAGCGTCTCCAGCAGCACGCACTCGGCGAAGGAGCCGGTGACGGTGAGGATCGGCGAGCCGGGGAAGTACAGCTCGCCCTCGGGGTAGCCGTCGATGTCACCGGAGAACTCGTAGTCGGCCAGCCAGGCCAGCGTCGCGTCGTCGACCACCGCTGTGGCCTCCAGCTGCGCGAGTTCGGCGTCGGTGAAGCGGAAGTCCGCGATCGCGTCGAGCACCCGCGCGGTGCCCGCGACCACGCCGTAGCGGCGACCGTCCGGCAGCCTCCTGGCGAAAACCTCGAACACGCAGGGCCGCGCGTGCGTCCCGTCGGCGAGCGCGCTGCCCAGCATGGTCAGCTCGTAGTGGTCGGTGAGCAGCGCAGTGCTGGCCGTGACCGGCTCCGGTGAACCCATGGGGTAAGCCTATTCACCCACATGGCCGGACCTGGCGCGGCGTACCCCGTCACCCCCGTGACACCATGGGGTGCATGTCCACGCCTGTCGCATCCGAACAGACGCAGGTCGAACCGGCCGGTGCGGAAGTCGCCGAGTCGGACACCCCCTGGCGGACCGTGGTCTGGAACGACCCGGTGAACCTGATGTCGTACGTGACGTACGTGTTCCAGAAGCTGTTCGGTTACAGCCGCGACCACGCCACGAAGCTGATGCTGGACGTGCACCACAAGGGCAAGGCGATCGTGTCGTCCGGCAGCAAGGAGAAGGTGGAGACCGACGTGGCCAAACTCCACGCGGCCGGCCTCTGGGCCACCATGGAGCAGCCCTCGTGAACGGTTGGCGGCGCAAGGGTGCGGTGATCCACGCGGGGTTCGAGCAGCAGGAGGCGGCCGTCCTGCGCGGGCTGGTCAGCCAGCTCGAGGACATGCTGACCGCCCGTGCCGAAGAGGCGCCACAGGACGAGCTCGCCGAGCTCACCGGCATCCGGACCGGGCCGACCGAGTCCCCGGACGACCCGGTGCTCTCGCGGCTGCTCCCGGACTTCCACCGGCTCGACCCGGACAACCCGTCCCGCGAGGACATCGACTCGGTCGCGGCGATGCGGTCGCTGCACGAGCCGGAGCTGCTCGACATCAAGGTCGGCGTGGCCAAGATCGTGCTCGACACGCTGCCCCGCGACGGCGGCCACGTCCGGCTGACCGAGGAGCAGGCCGACGCCTGGCTGGGCGCGCTCAACGACGTCCGGCTGGCGCTGGGCACCGCGCTCGACGTCACCGAGGACATGCCCGACGAGCTGCCCGAGGACGACCCGCGGGCGCCGCACCTCGGCGTCTACCACTGGCTGACCTGGGTGCAGGAGACGCTGATCCAGGCGCTCACGGGATGATCACCGACGTGCCGGGTGTCCTGGTCGGGCACCACGAGCGGATCGGCGACGGCTGGGCCACCGGGACGACGGTGGTGCTCGTGCCCGGGGGTGCGGTCGGCGCGGTGGACCAGCGCGGCGGCGCGCCCGGCACGCGGGAGACGAACCTCCTCGAGCCGGAGAATCTGGTGCAGCGGGTCAACGCCGTGTGCCTGTCGGGCGGCTCGGCGTACGGGCTCGCCGCGGCCGACGGCGTGATGCGGTGGCTGGCGGAGCGCAACCTGGGCTTCCCGGTCGGCGCGCAGCCCCACGAAGTCGTGCCGATCGTGCCGGCGGCGGTGCTGTTCGACCTGCCGCGCAGCGAGTGGGGCAACCGGCCCGACGCCTCCTTCGGCTACGCAGCCTGCGAAGCGGCTTCGGCTTCCTTCGCGCAGGGGACGGTCGGCGCGGGCGCGGGGGCCGCCGTGGGGTCGCTGAAGGGCGGGCTCGGCTCGGCCGGCGAGGTCGTGGACGGGTTCACGGTGGGTGCGCTGGCCGTGGTCAACGCGGCCGGCGAAGCCGTGGACCTCTCGACGGGCCGGGCGTACGCGGCCGACCACGGCGACTTCGGCGTGACGTGGCCTTCGCGGGCCGTCTCGCTCCCGTCGAGGCGGACGGACCTGAACACGACGATCGGCGTGGTCGCGGTGGACGCGGCGCTGTCGAAGGCCGAGGCGCGGCGGATCGCCGTCACGGCGCAGGACGGGCTGGCGCGGGCGGTGCGGCCGGCGCACTCGATGTTCGACGGCGACACGGTGTTCGCGCTGGCCACGGGCGCGCGGGAGCTGCCGGCGGACTTCCCGGGCCGTCCGGCGGTCCTGGACACGCTGTGCGCGGCGGCGGCCCGGGTGTTCGCGCGGGCGATGGTGCACGGCCTGCTGGCCGCGACCACCGCGGGCGGGCTGCCCGCGTACCGGGACGTGTGGCCGGAGGCGTTCGGCTGAGCCGTCCGCGGGTCAGAGGTCCGGCAGCGGGTCCGGCGGCAGGTCGCGGGCCCCTTCGAGGTTCGCCGCGCGGACGGCGCTGACGTACTCCTCGGCGATCTCCAGGTGCAGCCGGGCGAAGGTCAGCACCGGGCCGAGCGAGGGGTGGACCTCGACCGGGCCGATCTCGGTGCGCCGGGGCAGCCGGTCGTAGACCGCCTTGGGCGCGTAGCGGCGGAACCGGCCGCCGTAGAGCACCGTGATCGCGCGGTCGGTGACCACGATGAAGAAGGCCGCGCGGGTGCGGACGCCGTCGACGTAGAGTGAGATGCCGGGGACGAGGTACTGGATCACCTCGCCGTCTTCGAGGAACTCGCGGCAGCGTTCGCGGGCGTGCGCGGGCATCGGCATCCCCCGATTGTCCTCGTGAGCGCAATATCTCATCATCTGGACCGGACTGGTCCACCAACTAAGATGTCGGTGTGCTCCGGATCCGCCGTGACCTCGTCGACGAGATCGTCGCCCACGCCCGTCGTGACCACCCCGACGAGGCGTGCGGGGTGATCGCCGGGCCCGAGGGCTCGGATTCCCCCGAGCGGTTCATCCCGATGCTGAACGCGGCCCGGTCGCCGACGTTCTACGAGTTCGACTCCGGCGACCTGCTCAAGCTCTACCGCGAGATGGCCGCCAACGACGAGGTGCCGGTGGTCATCTACCACTCGCACACCGCGACCGAGGCCTACCCGTCGCGGACCGACGCGAACATCGCGGCCGAGCCGGACGCGCACTACGTGCTCGTCTCCACCCGCGACCCCGAAGTGCACGAGTTCCGCTCGTACCGGATCGTGGACGCCGAGATCACCGAGGAGCCGGTCGAGATCATCGACTGACGACCCGGAACAAACCGCGCGCCGAAGGCGTCTGCGTCTAGGAAACCACCGGAGGTAAGAACCCATGGCCGTGACCGTCTCCATCCCGACGATCCTGCGCACCCACACTGGCGGCGAGAAGTCCGTCGAGGCGAAGGGCGCGACCGTCCTCGAGGTCATCGACGACGTCGAGTCCCGGCACGCCGGCCTGAAGGCGCGCCTGGTCAAGGAGGAGAAGCTGCACCGCTTCATCAACGTCTACGTCAACGACGAGGACGTGCGCTTCGCCGGCGGGCTCGAGGCCGAGGTCAAGGACGGCGACACCCTGACCATCCTCCCCGCCGTGGCCGGTGGCTGATCGATGGCTCGCTTCGAGTCGCTGCTCGACGCGCTCGGCGGCACCCCGCTGGTCGGGCTGCCCCGGCTCTCCCCGACGCACGACGTGCGCCTGTGGGCGAAGCTGGAGGACCGCAACCCGACCGGCTCGATCAAGGACCGGCCCGCGCTGGCCATGATCGAAGCCGCCGAGCGTGAAGGCAAGCTGCGGCGCGGCTCCACGATCCTGGAGCCGACGTCGGGCAACACCGGCATCTCGCTGGCCATGGCCGCCAAGCTCAAGGGCTACGGGCTGGTCTGCGTGATGCCGGAGAACACCTCCACCGAGCGCAAGCAGCTGCTGCAGGCCTACGGCGCCCGGATCGTCTTCTCCCCGGCCGCTGGCGGCTCGAACGAGGCCGTCCGGCGGGCGAAGGAGCTGGCCGAGGCCAACCCGGACTGGGTGATGCTCTACCAGTACGGCAACCCGGCCAACGCCGACGCGCACTACCGCGGCACCGGCCCCGAGCTGCTCAAGGACCTGCCGACGCTGACGCACTTCGTCGGTGGCCTCGGCACGACCGGCACGCTGGTCGGCGTCGGGCGGTACCTGCACGAAGCGAAGCCGGACGTCCAGATCATCGCGGCCGAGCCGCGCTACGGCGAGCTGGTGTACGGCTTGCGCAACCTCGACGAGGGGTTCGTGCCGGAGCTGTATGACGCTTCGGTGCTCAACGGCCGGTACTCCGTGGGCGCGTACGACGCGCTGCGGCGCACCCGGGAGCTGCTGGAGCACGAAGGCATCTTCGCGGGCATCTCGACGGGCGCGGTGCTGCACGCGGCGCTGGCGGTGGCCGAGAAGGCCGCGGCCCGCGGCGAGCAGGCGGACGTCGCGTTCGTCGTCGCCGACGCCGGGTGGAAGTACCTCTCCACCGGGGCCTACGCCGGGTCGCTGGACGAGGCGGCCGAACGGCTCGACGGGCAGCTCTGGGCCTGAGCTACTCGAGCCGCCACAGCTCGGGCAGGGCGAGGTCGACGCCGTCGGCCAGCCGCTCGAAGGTGGCCATGGTGGCGCCCAGGTCGTCGAACGCCCTCGGCAGGGGCTTGAGCGGCTTGCCCAGCGGCCGCCAGAACGCGTCCCAGTGGATCGGCCGGACGGTCCGCGCGCCGACGGCTCCGGCGGTCTCGCGCCAGTACCGTTCCCGCCACTGCTCGGTCTGCTTCCCCGCCTGCCCGACACCGAGATAGACGACGTCGGCCCGGAAGCCGGCCAGCGCGCCGGGCACGAAGTTGGCCGACGCGTGGACCAGGACGCTGCCCGCCGGGTGGGCGATGTGGAACGAGTAGCAGCGGCCGGTCCGGAACGCCCTGGTCCTGGCCGGCAGCCGGACCGGCTCGGTGATCTCGCCGGGCACCCGGTCGCCGTCGCTGTGGCGGGCGCCGACCGGGGTCACGGTGAACGCGCCGAACCCGACCGGCCGGCCCGGCACCAGCTCCTCGAACGGCTCGCCGGCCAGCCCGTAGCCCTCCTGGATCCGGCGCGTCGACGCCGACCCGGCCAGCGTGGCGCCGGTCAGCTGCGCGACGACCGGTGCGTCCAGGGCGTGGTCGAGGTGGGAATGCGCGACCAGCACGGCGTCCAGCGTGGTGACCCCGAGGCGCCGCAGGGCTTCCTCGATCCGCCGGCGGTCCGGCGCCACGCGCGTCGCCATCTTCAGCGGTGACGGCCGCGAGAAGAAGCCGTCGACCAGCACGGCCGAAGCGCCGTCGGTGACCAGGACGGTCGACACCCCGGCGAACGCCGTGCGCGGTTCGGGCATGCTGAGAGTATGAAGGTCATCGGGCTGCTGGGCGGGATGAGCTGGGAATCTTCGATCGAGTACTACCGGCTGGTCAACGAGCGGGTGAAGGCCGTGCTCGGCGGGTTCCACTCCGCGCACACCGTCCTCTACTCCGTCGACTTCGCCGCGGTCGAAGCCATGCAGGCCGAGGGACGCTGGGACGACGCCGGGGCCGAGCTGAACCGGGCGGCGAAGGCCCTCGAAGCCGCCGGGGCCGACTTCGTCGTGCTCTGCACCAACACCATGCACAAGGTCGCTTCCCAGCTGGAAGACGGCCTCGGCATCCCGCTGCTGCACCTCGGCGACGCCACCGCCGCGGCCATCAAGGCCGCCGGTGTCCGCCGGGTCGGGCTGCTCGGGACCGGCTTCACCATGGGACAGCCTTTCTACCGCGACCGCCTCGCCGCGCACGGCCTCGACGTGCTCGTGCCGAGCGCCGAAGACCGCGACCTCGTGCACCGGGTGATCTACGACGAGCTGGTGCTCGGCGTCGTCGAAGACGCCTCGAGGGAGGCCTACCGCGGCGTGATCGCACGGCTGGCCGAGGCGGGCGCCGAGGGCGTCATCTACGGCTGCACCGAGATCGAGCTGCTGGTCGGCCCGGAGGACAGCCCGGTGCCGACCTTCCCGACGACCCGCCTGCACGCCGAAGCGGCGGTGGACTACGCGCTGGGCACCACCTCGCTGCCCCGGCCGCCCACGTGAGCCTCGTGCTGCGCGACGCACTGCCGCCAGAGCCGCTCGCGCTCCTCCGCCGTGAACAGGGCCGCCGGGATGCCGAAGACGTCACCCGCGGCCGCCCACCAGTCGCCCGGTGAGCCGATCAGCTCCTTGGCGCCGTGCCTGTCCAGGGTGAGCGCGCGCAGGCTGTCCACCCCCGCTTCGTCCCGCCGCTGGACCACGCAGACCCGCACGAACCCGGACTCGGGCGCGCTCGAGAGCCAGGCGTGCTTCTCCGCGAAGTCCGCCATCTCCGCGACGCCGGGCGTGAAGTCCATGCCGGTGAAACTGGCCGAAGGGTCGTGGTCGAACCGCCAGCCGCCCGGCGCCACCTCCGACGGCCGCAGCCGGTAGGTGTGCGGGCCCTGCACGTAGGTGCCTTCCCGGAGGGGGAGCGGCTCGTGCGGGCCGTCGCCGAGCCCCACGTCGACCAGCCACGCCTGCTCCGGGGCCTCCGGCAGCCCGGAGACGGTCAGCGCCAGGTGGTTCCGGTCGACGTTCGGCGCGTCCGCCGCGCTGCCCTGCACCCCGCCCAGGTGCCGGGTGACGCGGTAGCCGAGCGCCGCCAGCAACGCCGAGAACGCCCCGTTCAGGTGGTAGCAGTACCCGCCGCGGCCCTGCCGGATCCGCGCCAGCGACGCCGACGGCTCGAGCGGGGTCGGCCGCCCGAGCTGCACCTCCAGTGCCTCGTACGGCACGCGTTCGACGTGCGCCGCGTGCAGCCGCCGCAGCGCGCCGAGGCCCGGCGGCTCGGGATCGAGGCCGAGCCGCGCGAGATAACCGATGACGTCCATGCCCGACAAGCTAGCGGCGACCACCGACAAAACCCGCGGATCAGGGATTTCACCCGAGGTGGAGCGGCGGTGGCCCGCCTAGCCTCGAAGACGTGAGCACC
Source organism: Amycolatopsis sp. NPDC004169 (assembly GCF_040610315.1). Lineage (NCBI taxonomy): Bacteria > Bacillati > Actinomycetota > Actinomycetes > Pseudonocardiales > Pseudonocardiaceae > Amycolatopsis > Amycolatopsis sp. NPDC004169. Next base: position 22,098 of record NZ_JBEXMD010000015.1, on the reverse strand, counting down.
TTGCAACCCGCCCCGGGAACCGACGCCGCCAAGCGCGTGCTGCCGCCGAAGCCGGCGGCGGCCGCGATCGTCGCGCTGTCGTTCACCCTGCTGCTGTACCTGGTCGAGCTGGTCGACGTCATCCTCCCGGCCGATCTGGACCAGGGCGGCATCCATTCGCGGTCGCTGTCCGGCCTCGACGGCGTGCTGTTCGCGCCGGTCCTGCACGCCGGCTGGTCCCACCTGTTCGCGAACACCGTCCCGGTGCTGCTGTTCTCCTTCCTCGCGATGGCCGCCGGAATCGGCCGGTTCGCGCTGGTCACGGCCATCATCTGGGTGGTCTCCGGGCTCGGTGTGTGGCTGGTCGGGCCGTCTCAGGGCGTCACGGTCGGCGCGTCCGGGCTGGCCTTCGGCTGGCTCGCCTACCTGCTGGTCCGCGGCCTGTTCAACCGCGCGGCCGGCCAGATCGTGGTCGCCGTCGTCTTGCTCGGCGTGTGGAGCGGCATGCTGGCCGGGCTGCTGCCGGGCAACCCGGGCGTCTCCTGGCAGGGCCACCTCTTCGGGGCGCTGGCCGGCGTTCTGGCGGCCTGGCTGACCACCCGGCGGTCCCGCAAGCCGGCCCCGGGTAACCTCGAAGCGTGACGTCTCCGCCCGCTGATGCCCCGATCGGTGTGTTCGATTCCGGCGTCGGCGGGCTGACGGTCGCACGGGCGATCCTCGAACAGCTGCCCGCCGAGCAGCTCCGCTACGTCGGTGACACGGCGCACAACCCGTACGGCCCGCTCCCGATCGCCACCGCCCGCAGCTACGCCCTCGCGGCGCTCGACGAGCTGGTGGAGAGCGGGGTGAAGGCGCTGGTGATCGCCTGCAACACGGCGTCTGCGGCCTGCCTGCGCGACGCACGGGAGCGCTACGACGTCCCGGTCATCGAGGTCGTCCTGCCCGCCGCGCGCCGCGCCGTCGTGGCGACGCACACCGGGCGCGTCGGCGTGATCGGCACCGAGGGCACCGTGCGCTCGCGGGCCTACGAAGACGCCTTCGCCGCGGCGCCGGACATCACGCTCACCAGCGTCGCGTGCCCGCGGTTCGTCGACTTCGTCGAGCGCGGGATCACCACCGGGCGCCAGGTGCTCGGGCTGGCGCAGGGCTACCTGCAGCCGCTGCTCGACGCCCAGGTCGACACGCTGGTGCTCGGCTGCACGCACTACCCGCTGCTGCAGGGCGTGCTGCAGATCGTGATGGGCCAGGAAGTGACCCTGGTGAGCAGCGCCGAGGAGACCGCCAAGGACCTCGTCCGCGTGCTGACCGAGCGGGACGAGCTGACCACCCGGGAAACCCCGCCGCGGCACGAGTTCCTCGCCACCGGCTCGGCCGAGCCGTTCACCCGGCTCGCCCAGCGGTTCATGGGGTTCGCGCCGGGTGTCCTCGCTCCCACCACCGCGTGATCGCGGTGGTGGGCGCTTAGGGTGTCGTCGTGCGACTGACCATCCTCGGGTGCTCCGGCAGCATCCCCGGGCCGAACACCGCCGCGTCCGGTTACCTCATCGAGGCGGAGGGCTTCCTGCTCGGCCTCGAACTCGGCAACGGCACCCTCGCGCAGCTGCAGGCCGTGGCCGACCCGTTCGACCTGGACGCGCTCGTGCTCACGCACCTGCACCCCGACCACTGCGCCGACGTCAGCGCACTCACCGTCCTGCGGCGCTACCACCCGGCGCCGCCGTACCCGGCGCGCCCGCGGCTGCTGCCGCTGTACGCCCCGCCGGACGCGCCGGGCCGGCTGGCCAACGCGTACGCGCCCAACGAGACCGAGCGGGCGGTCACGGACCTGTCCGACGTCTACGACTTCCGCCCGCTGCGGCCGGAGCCGTTCCGGCTCGGGCCGTTCGAGGTCCTCGCGGTCGAGGTCGACCACCCGACCCCGGCGTACGGGCTGCGGATCTCCTACGGGGGCCGGATCTTCGCGTTCACCGGCGATACCGGGCCGTGCCGGGCGCTGAACGAGCTCGCCGATGGCGTCGACCTGCTGCTCGCCGAGGCGTCCTGGACGGACTCGGCGGAGCGGCCGGCCGGCGTCCACCTGTCCGGCAAGCAGGCGGGTGAGCTGGCGCGCGACGCCGGTGTCGGGCGGTTGCTGCTGACGCACATCGCGCCGTGGACGGACGCCGGAGCGGTGCTGGCCGAGGCGTCGGCGGCGTTCCCGGGTGCGGAGGTCGTCAAGCAGGGTGCCGTCTACGACGTCTGAGCGGGCGGTCATAGAGTGCACCTGTGGCTCGTAAAGATGGCAGGAACGACGACCAGCTCCGCGACATCAAGATCACCCGGGGATTCCAGCAGTGGCCGGCGGGGTCGGTGCTGATCGAATTCGGCAACACGCGCGTGCTGTGCGCGGCGAGCGTCACCGAAGGCGTGCCGCGCTGGCGGGCCGGCTCCGGCCTCGGCTGGGTGACGGCGGAGTACGCGATGCTGCCGTCCGCGACCAACACGCGCAGTGACCGCGAGTCGGTGAAGGGCCGGATCGGCGGCCGCACGCACGAGATCTCCCGGCTGATCGGCCGGTCCCTGCGGGCCTGCATCGACCTGGCGGCGCTGGGCGAGAACACGATCGTCATCGACTGCGACGTCATCCAGGCCGACGGCGGCACCCGCACGGCCGCGGTGACGGGCGGTTACGTGGCACTGGCGGACGCGATCACCTGGCTGGGCGCCGCGAACCGGTTGAACGACCCGCAGCCGCTGTCGTCCTCGGTGGCGGCGGTGAGCGTGGGTGTGGTCGACGGCCGCGTCCGGCTGGACCTGCCGTACGAGGAGGACTCGCGAGCCGAGGTCGACATGAACGTGGTGGCCACGGACGCCGGCACGCTGATCGAGGTCCAGGGCACCGGCGAGGGCGCGACGTTCGCGAGGTCCACTTTGGACACGATGCTGGACGTGGCGCTGGCGGGCTGCGCGGAACTGACCCGGCTGCAGAACGAGGCACTGGCGCTGCCGTACCCGGGCGAGCTGCCGGAGCCGCGTCCGGACAAGAAGAAGGGCTCGAAGTGACGAAGCTGCTCCTGGCGACGCGCAACGCGAAGAAGCTCGGCGAACTGCGCCGGATCGTTGCGGCGGAAGGGCTTTCCGGGCTCGAGATCCTCGGTCTTGCCGACGTGCCTCCGTTCCCGGAGGCGCCCGAGACGGCGCCGGACTTCGAGGGCAACGCGGTCGCGAAGGCTCGCGACGCCGTTGCCGCGACGGGATTGCCTTCCATCGCGGATGACTCGGGGATCGCTGTCGACGCGCTGAACGGGATGCCGGGGGTGCTGTCGGCCCGGTGGTCCGGGCGGCACGGGGACGACGAGGCGAACCTGGATCTGGTGCTGGGGCAGCTGTCGGACGTGCCGGACGAGCGGCGCGGGGCGCAGTTCGTGTGTGTGGCGGCGCTGGTGTTGCCATCGGGCGAGGAGACGGTGGTCCGCGGCGAGTGGCGGGGGACGCTGGTTCGGTCGCGGCGCGGGACGAATGGGTTCGGGTACGACCCGATCTTCCAGCCGGATGGGGAGTCGCGGACGTCGGCGGAGATGTCGCCGGGGGAGAAGGACGCGGTTTCCCACCGGGGGCTGGCTTTGCGGGCTTTGGTGCCTGCGTTGCGGGAGCTGGGTTAGCGGAGTTCGACGCCGGGGCCGAGCCTGGCGAGGACGTCGGCGAGCGCGCGGGGCTGGAACGACGGCAGGCGGCGGCCGCCTGGGCGTCAGCAGCCGCTCGCCGGCGAGGCTGCCGCGGATCTTCCTCGCCAGTTGCTCCGGATCCGCGTCCTCCCGCCCTCCGACCGCCGGATGATTCCGGCGGTCGGAGGGCGGGACAAGCCTGCGATCGGGTGGCGCGGGTCAGGAAGCCAGGCCGAGGTCCCGGATCAGCTTCGCCACGTGGCCGCTCGCGCGGACGTTGTAGAAGGCGTGCGCGATCTTGCCCTCCGGGTCGACGACGAACGTCGAACGGATCACGCCCATGTAGGTCTTCCCGTAGTTCTTCTTCTCGCCGTACGCGCCCCAGGCCTCGATGACCGTCTTCTCCGGGTCGCCGAGCACCGGGAACGTCAGGCCTTCGTTCGAGACGAACTTCGCCAGCTTCGCCTGCTTGTCCGGCGAGATGCCGACGACCTGGTAGCCGGCGTCGTTGAGCTCGGCGAGGTTGTCGCGGAAGTCGCAGGCCTGCTTGGTGCAGCCCGGGGTGCTCGCCGCCGGGTAGAAGTACACCACCACCGACTGGCCGCGGAAGTCGCGCAGGGACACGTCCTTGCCCTCGCTGTCGGGCAGGGTGAAGTCCGGGGCTTCGTCACCCGGGGAAAGGCGCTCGGTCATGCCCCGAGCCTAACGTCAGGCCGGACCGCAGTAGGTGACCGCGGCGGCTTCCGTCGCGCTCGGCCGGATCTGCAGCCGCAGCTGCGTCTGCTCGCGCGGGACCGCGAAGGCGAGCGTGATGTGCACCGAACGGCCCGGCAGCACGTCCTTGCCCGCGTCGGTGATGCCGGTGAAGCCCTGGGTGGTGTCCACGACCTGCTTGACCGCGGCGCCGGCCGCGGTGGCGGTGACGTTGAGCCCCGAGAGCTTGTACGTCGTCGAGCCGTCGTTGGTCAGCTGGACGTCGAAGGCCGCGCCGCGCGGGCTCTGCGGGTACGCCGACGTGCTGGGGCGGAACGACTGCGGGGAGCCGACGGAGATGGTGAGACCGCTGGCGAACCGGTGGTCGGCGCCGAACTTGAGGTCGTTGGCCGCCGGTGCGGCGGAGGCGCCGGCGCCCGCGGGGGAGCCGGCCGCGCCGAGGGCGGCGGTGCCCTCGCGTGCCGAAGGGACCCCGCACGCCACCGCCAGGCCGAGCAGTCCTGCGGTGAACATGATCTTGCGGGTGCGCGCGAGCGCCATTGCGGGTACTCCAGTCGGCGGGTCGGGTGCCGTCGGCAACGGGGGATTGCCGCGGGAACCCGCTCCACTCTGGCCGTGATCGCGCGCGGTTACGAGGCGCCACCGGGGGTTGTCGCGCACCTGGTGCCACCCCGTGGCCAATCCGTGACCGGAACGGCACGGCTGGTGACAATCTCTGGCAACATGCCACTTAAACGGCGAGCGCGAACAGCAGGATGAAGATCGCGACGCCGGCCACCCACGCCGTCATCAACCAGCCGAAATCCCGCACCGGGTCGACCGCCCGGCTTTCTTCGCCGGGCACGTACACGCCGCGCTCCTCGAACCAGTCAGCCCAGCGGGCGATCCAGCGCAACGGGTTGCGCGACGCCATGCTTCACCTCCGGGGACCGGGTTGCTCCCGTCACAGTACGCGTTCGGTCACGCACGCCGGAAGGTGCGGGCGGCCGTCCACTCCCGACTGGCCACGGCCGGGTGAACTTCGGTGCCACTCGTGTAGAAGTTCAGACCAGGCCGTGACGGCGTAGGATCGTCACCGCACGGACCGTCGCGTACCCGCGCCATTCGAGTGCCGCGGCGGGCGAGAAGCTCGCGAAGTCGACCCGCCAGCCGCCATCGTCCCGTTGGGCGGCCGCGAGCCGCCGCAGTTCCGCGTCAATGACGTCGGCGGCGAACAACGCGCGCGCCGGGCGGTCCGGCAGCGGCGCGAAGTCCAGGGCGCGGAGGGTTTCGCCCTCCGACCCGCCGGCCACCGGGGCCAGCCCGTCGGCCGGGACGAACGCGGCGAGGTGGTCCAGCAGCGCGGGTGCCTCCTCGTGGAGCTCGTGGGCCGCGTCCACGAACTGCACCGCGAAGGACAACGCGATCGCGTGCGGCGGCTCGGAAAGCTCGCGGATGGCGCGGAAGCAGTACCGCGTGGCCGCGGCGAGCCACGGGTGTTCGCGGACGGCCCGGTCGTGCCGGGCGACGCGCAGGGCCACGCCGGCGGTGAACGCGGTGCTCTGCAGGGTGGCCACCGCCGGATCGGCCTCGGCCCAGAAGGGCGCGCACCCGGCGGGATCCGCCACCGGCAGGGCGAACGGGAGGCCACCGTCCGGACGGGACGCCGTCGCCAGCCAGTCGCAGAGCGCCACGGCGTGCGGTGTCGTCCGCGGGGCGATCTCCTCGAGCACCTCGAAGGCGTGGAGGGCACCGCCGGGCTGGCTTTCCGGGGCCCGCAGGTCCGGCTCGAGGCCCCAGCCGTAGCCGCCGTCGGGGTTGCGGTAGCCGTCCACGGCGGCCAGCACGGCGTCGGTGCTCGTGGCGCCGTCCAGCAGTTCGAAGCGGCGGCGGTCGAGGAGGCGGGCGCGCGTGGCCATGAAGGACGCGGCCGCGGGGAGGTTCACGGGCATGCCGCCAGCCTCGCACCCGGCGGGACCGGCCGTCTTGAACGGATCGGACCTCAGGGCAGCTGCGGCCCGGCCGAGGCGGCGTCGCGCAACTGCGCCGCGTCCTGCCTGGCGCTGGTGCCGTGGAGCCCGCTGAAGAACGGCTTCCTGTCCGGCAAGTACCGCCGTGACGCCGCGACGCCGGATTCCGCCCGCGCGGCCTACGTCGGCGGTGGCGCTGGCGTGGCTGCGGGGCCCGGCCCGGCACGGTGGTGCCGATCATCGGCGCGCGGCGGCTGGAGCACCTGACCGGCAACCTCGCCGGGCTGGACGTGACGCTGACGCCGCCGCAGCCGGCCGCTTTGGACGGGGTTTCCGCGCCGGAACTGGACTATCCGGCCCCGATGCACGGCGCCCAGCGGGCGATGCTGCAGTTCGCGGGCGCGACGGTCGACGGCGAACCGTCCACTGTGTACCCGCCGTTGCTGCAGAGCGACGTCCGCTACTGACTGCTCAGGCGGGCGACCGTGATGTGCGGCGCCAGCGCGTGCAGGAAGTCGGCCGCGTCGAACATCTCGCCCGCCGTCGCGACGGCCTTCACCTTCGTCCGCCCGGTCAGGATCCGGTCCACCGCCTCGACCGCCAGCGGTGCGCTCACCGCGTAGATGTCCTCGCCGCTCGCCACGATCCGGCGTTCGCCGTCGCCGGTCCGCACCACGACGTCCACCACGAACGTCTCGGCCGCGTCGCGCTCACCGGCCGCCGCGAGGCCCTGCGCCGCGTCCACCGTCATGTAGCTCGTGACATCGCGGACCTTCAGGTGCCGCGGGATGGTGACGATGTCGGCCATCGAGAACTCGCCGAGGACGGGCCGCGTGCCGAGCGGCTCGGGGAACGCCCATTCGCGCTCGGGCAGGGCGTCGTCGCGGTGCTCCAGCCGGCCGCCCGCGTACCGGATTCGCTGGCCGCCACGGCGTTCGCGGGACACTTTGCCCGCGGCGAGGGTGCCCGCCGTCGGGCGCCAGCCGCTGAGGCCGTAGGCGACGTGCACCTCGTCGGCCGTCGTCTCGTCGCCCAGCGCCGCCGTGGCCAGCAGGTCGGCCAGCCCGCCGAAGAACGCCATCGCGGGCACCACCGCGGTGTCGGCGGTCAGCGCGAGGGTGTCGAGGTTCGCCTCGATCTCGGCGGCGACGTCGACGTACGGGACGCCGGCCCGGATGGCCGCCCGCGCGACCGGGAGGGCCGTTTCGGCGAACGGACCTGCGCAGTTGATCACCGCGTCGACGCCGTCGAGCGCGCGGTCGAGGGCCGCCGGGTCGTCGACCGAGGCGGGCCGCCCGCCCGGCAGCTTCGCCGCGTTCCGTCCGGAAAGGACCGCGTCGAACCCGCGTTTCTGCAGCTCAGCGACCACGAAGCGGCCGGTGTGCCCGTAAGCGCCGTAAACCAGTACCGAAGTCATGGGGCAATCCTGGCGACGGCCGGGCGTCGTCACCAGTGTCCGGAACGACGTGCTACGTACACTTTCGGACATGCACGCTGTCGCCCTCGCCGCCACCGACGGGATGCTGTCGTTCGAGCTGACGATCGCTACCGAGGTGTTCGGCGACGACCCCCGGTACGGCTTCGCGGTCTGCGGTTCGGCGCCGGTGCGGGTGGGCCGGTTCCTGCTGGAGCCGGACCACGGCCTCGGCGGGCTGGCGCACGCGGACACGGTGATCGTCCCCGGCTGGGCCGACGTCGACACCGCCCCGCCTGCCGACCTGGTCGCCGCGGTCCGGGCGGCCCACGCCCGCGGCGCGCGGGTGGCCTCGCTGTGCACGGGCGCGTTCGTGCTGGCGGCGGCGGGGCTGCTGGACGGCCTGCGGGCGACGACGCACTGGGCGCACACGGACGTCCTGGCCGCCCGCTACCCGGAAGTGACGGTGGACCCGGACGTGCTCTACGTCGACAACGGCCGGGTCCTCACCTCGGCGGGCAAGGCGGCGGCGATGGACCTGTGCCTGCACCTGGTCCGCGCCGACCATGGCCCGGCGGCGGCCAACGCGATCGCCCGCCGCCTGGTGGTGCCCCCGCACCGGGCGGGCGGCCAGGCCCAGTTCGTCACGGCGCCGGTACCGGCCCGCGACGACCACCCGCTGGCCGCGCTGCTCCCGTGGATCACGGCTCGCCTCGACCGGGCGTTGACGGTGGAGGACCTGGCCCGCCAGGCGAACATGAGCTCCCGCCACTTGGGCCGCCACTTCCGCTCCGCGACGGGCACGACCCCGTTGCAGTGGCTGCTGAACCAGCGCATCCGGCGCGCGCAGGAGCTGCTGGAGAACACGGACGCGAGCGTCGACGCGGTCGCGGAGGCGGTGGGGATGGGCACGGCGGCGACGCTGCGGCGGCACTTCAACCGGACGGTCGGGGTACCGCCGGACGCCTACCGGCGGACGTTCCGCAGCTGAGGGGCACTGGGGGAAGCCGGGCCACGGCGGGGCGAAGGTGAGGGTCGCCGCCAAGCCGGACCACGGCGGGGGTCCGGGGGCGGAGCCCGCCGGGCGGGGTCTGGGGGTTGCACCCCCAGAAGACACGACGAGGGGGACGGGGCGAGCGCTCTCCGCGAGCAGACCTCGCCCAACCCCCGAGTGGGCCCGGAGAGACTCGAACTCTCACTGGCATGGACCTAAACCATGTGCCTCTGCCAATTGGGCTACGGGCCCCAGCAACTGGAAGCGTAGCGGTGCGGCGTGGCCCGTGCGGCGGCGGCGGGGCGGTCGACTAAGTTGAGGCTCTGGAAGTCCCATGCGGCGAGGAGGACACGTGGCCCGCGATCCCGAGACGATCGAGCGTGAGATCGAGCAGGCTAGGACCGCCCTGGCGGCGACGCTCGACCAGCTGACCGTCAAGGCCGACCCGAAGAAGCTCGCCGACGCGGCCAAGGACGGCGTGCGCGCCAAGCTGGACAACCCCAAGGTCAAGTTCCCGCTGATCGGTGCGGGCGTCCTCGTGCTGGTCCTGCTGGTGCGCAAGCTGCTCAAGTAGCGCTCAGGCCTGCTTGGCCGGCGCCTTGCTCTCCGCGGCGGGCGCCGGCGAAGCCGGGCTCTTGCGGTCTTCGACCGCCTTCGGGAGCTGCTTGCTCGGCGGGAGCTGGGGCTTCTTGTCCGCCGCCGACGGTGTCTGCTGCTTCGGCACGCTGCCCGGCGGCGGGACCTCGAGCGGCGGCAGCTTCGGCAGCGTCAGCCGGGCCGTCATGTACGCGCTGGTGAAGTCCAGCGCACTGCCGTTGAGCAGGTGCACCACCGTCGTCTTGGTGTCGCCGGCGAGCTCTTCGACCAGCTGGTCGGCCCGGTCGCGCGCGGCGATGATGCCGGGCTCGCGAGCGGTCAGCTCCTTGCCGAGGCCGCTGACCTTGATGGCCCAGTCGGCGTCTTCCTGGACGTACGTCGCCGTGATCGTTTCCACCATCTGCCTCACGCCCCTCTCCCTCACCAGCATCCTTACACAACCGTGACGCGGTCACTGCGCTTTCGTGACGCGGCTCCCGTGCCCCTCCTCCGGTCGCGAAGGTCCAGCACACTTTCTACCGTGTCAGCTGAACAGTAGAGCAACTCTGTGTCACAGACCACGGTTGCGCAGAGTGATGACTCCATGGCCCAATGCACGCGCAAGCTAACGTGCACGGCCCTGCAGGCCGCTCCACAGCACGTCCATGGCGTATCCGGTCGCCAGTTCGGGGCTCACCTCGTCGTGCCGCTCGCACCAGATCGCGAGCCGCTCGCACGCTCCGACCACGAATTCCGCGGCCGCTTCGGCCCGCAGTTCGTCCCCGTTGTCGAAGTAACCGCTCATCAGTGCGGCGATCAGGTCGGTCTGCTGGCGGCGGGTCTCCTCGACCTCGTCCGCGGCCGGCGTGCCGATCAGCGCCATCTCGTGCCGCAGCAGCGACCACGCCTGGCGGCGCTCCCGGATGAAGACGAAGAAGGCCAGCAGGCCGCGCCGCAGCGCGTCCTCGGCGTCCACCGCACCGACCGTCGCCTGCTCGGTGGCCTCGCGCAGCACCGCCCGTGACTCCCGGATGCAGGCCAGCAGCAGGCCTTCCTTCGAGTTGAAGTACTCGTAGAGCATCGGCTTCGAGACGCCGACCAGCTCGGCGATCTCGTCCATCGACGCCGCCGCGTAGCCGCGAGCCGAAAAGACCTGCTCGGCGACCTCGATCATCTGCCGCATCCGGTCGGCCCGTGGCATGCGCTTGCGCTTGGCGGTGGTCACGGGTCACACTCTACCGCTGGTAACCTACTCCCAGTAAGATGGACGACGAGTAACAGGAACCCGGAGGCGTCATGGGCAACCGCACGGAGACCGGGGTCGTCATCGTCGGGACCGGCTTCTCCGGTCTCGGCATGGCGATCCAGCTGCGCAAGGAGGGCCGCGAGGACTTCGTCATCCTGGAAAAGGCGCACGACGTCGGCGGCACCTGGCGCGACAACAGCTACCCGGGCTGCGCCTGCGACATCCCGTCGCACATGTACTCGTTCTCCTTCGAGCAGAACCCGGGCTGGTCGCGGGCCTACTCGCCGCAGCCGGAGATCTGGCGGTACATGCGCGAGGTCGCCGACAAGCACGACCTGCGCCGGTTCATCCGGTTCGGGCAGGAGATGACCGGTGCCCGCTGGGACGCGGAGGAGAACCGGTGGCACGTGGCCACGAGGGGCGGCGACGAGTTCACCGGGACCGCGCTGGTCGCCGGGGTGGGCGCCCTCCACCTGCCGATGATCCCCGAGCTGCCGGGCATCGAGAAGTTCGAGGGCCCCGCCTTCCACTCCGCGCGGTGGCGGCACGACGTCGACCTGAAGGGCAAGAAGGTCGCCGTCGTCGGCACCGGCGCCAGCGCGGTCCAGTTCGTGCCGAAGATCGCGCCCGAGGTGGCGGAGCTGACGCTGTTCCAGCGGACGCCGCCGTGGATCATGCCGAAGGCCGACCACGAGATGGCCGGCCGGACGCGCGCGCTGTTCAAGGCGTTCCCGCCGGCCCAGCGCGCCTACCGCACCCTGCTCTACTGGCTGCTCGAAGCGCGGGCGATCGGCTTCAACGGCCAGCCGTGGGTGATGAAGCTCGGCCAGCGGATCGCCAAGCGGCACATCGACCGGGCGATCGAGGACCCGCAGCTGCGGCGCAAGGTCACCCCGGACTACACCATGGGCTGCAAGCGCGTGCTCATCTCCAACGACTACTACCCGGCGCTGGCGCGCGACAACGTCGACGTCGTGACCGACGGCGTGCGCGAGGTCCGCGAACGCAGCGTCGTCGACGCCGCCGGGGTCGAGCACGAGGCCGACGTCATCGTCTACGGCACCGGCTTCCACGTCACCGACGCCTTCGACGACCTGGAGATCGTCGGCCGGGACGGGCGCAACCTCGGCAAGGAGTGGGCGACCGAGGGGATGCGGACGCACCTGGGCATCACCGTCGCCGGGTTCCCGAACCTGTTCTTCCTGCTCGGCCCCAACACCGGCCTCGGGCACAACTCGGTCGTGTTCATGATCGAGGCGCAGATCTCCTACGTCGCCGAAGCGCTGCGGCTGGCGCGCGGCCGGGCGCTCGAACCGAAGCCCGAGGTGCAGGAGCGGTTCAACACGCGGATCCAGCGCAAGCTCGCGAAGGGCATCTGGACCCGCGGGGGCTGCAAGAGCTGGTACCTGGACGCGAAGGGCGTCAACCGGACGATCTGGCCCGGCTTCACCTGGCGCTACTGGCTGGACACCCGGAAGGTGCGGCGCGAGGACTTCCTGATCGGCTGACCCGGCCCGGGCCCGCACCGGGGGAGGTGGTGCGGGCCCCGGCCGGGGGATCAGCGGGAGGTGTAGCGGCGGAGACGGGCGATCAGCTCCACGGTCGGCAGGCTGCACAGCTCGGCCATGCGCTCGAGCGCGGGCAGGTCGAGGGCGATCTCGCCGCCACCCTGCTCGCCGGCCTGCCGCAGCCGGTCCTCGGCCCACCGGCGCAGCGGCAGCAGGTCGGCCGGGGCGTCGGCGACGACCTTGCGCAGGTCGACGCGGACCCGCCCGGGCTCGTCGAGGAACACCCGCCGGTGCACCTTGGCCAGCAGGTCCTGGGGCAGTTCGTCCATCGCGACGCACAGCTCGACCAGGCGCACGACGGAGCACTGTCTGGTGCCCAGCTCGTAGGTGGCCAGCGTCTGCAGCGAGATCTCGCTCTGCAAGTGCTGGTTCAGCTCCTTGCGCGTCCACCCTCGGCTGCGCCGGAGCTTGCGGAGCTCGTCTCCGAGGATCCGCTGGTACTCCTCAGCGTCGATCAGCACATCAATGTCCCCTGCCGTGCGCTCCCACGGCACCTGCATGGGCGTGATGATTCCCGTGCAGGTGCACCCTCACGTGTATGTAAGTGCGCCGGAGCCCGGCCCTTACGCGATTTCGCGCATGTCTTTGATACCGATTGCGCGAGTTAGGCCGAACGGGTGAACGGCGGCTCGCTCACCGGGTCAGTTCACGCAGGGAACGCCCTCGGCGGTGATCGGCTTCTCGTCGCTCGCGGCCGGCGGCGGCGCCGCTGCCTGCGACGTCGCGCTCGCGGCCCCCGCACCGGCGCCCGAGCTCGCGTCGGAGGCCGTGCCCTGGTAGTCCGCGCCGAGGAAGACCGTCACGTGGCCCGCGGCCACGCTCTTGTCCTCCTGGATCGTCGGCGAGCCGCCGAGCGCCTCGGCGACGGCCTGGCCCTTGTCCTTGCCGCCCTTCGGCACCCAGATCACCGTGGTCTTGCGCGCGGTCGCGTTGGACGTCTCGCCCGGGGTGAAGCCCTTGCCTTCGAGCGTCTTGGCGACGCCCGCGGCGAGGCCGGTGCGGCCGGAGGCGTTGCGGACGTCGACCGTGGTCGCCTTGTTGGCCGGGTCGGCCTGCTGGGCGGGCGGGGCCGACTCGCCCGGCTGCGGCCCGGCGAGCCCCTGCACGAACTGCTTCACCTCGGCGGGGTCGACCTGGATGGCGACGCCGTCCTCGGGCGTGCGGTACTCGACGTTCTTCACCGGGATGGTGCGGAACTCGAGCTGGCCGCCGGTCAGGCCCTTCATCTGCTGGGCGAACCCGAAGATGTCCCAGTTCTGGTTGAGCACGACCGATTTCTTGATCGCCTCGATCAGGTCGTTGAGCTTGGTCGGGTTGGTCAGCGTGCCCGCCGAGAGCACCTTGCGGGCCATGCCGGCCATGAACACCTGCTGGCGCACGACGCGGTCGAGGTCGCCGTTGGGCAGGCCGTGGCGCTGCCGGACGAACTCGAGGGCCTCGACCCCGGAGATCGTGTGCTGGCCCTTGGTGAAGTTCGCGCCGGAGTACTGGTCCTTGACGTTGTTGTTCAGGCAGACGTCGACGCCGCCGATGGCCTTGGTGATCTCGCTGAAGCCGAGCAGGTTGACCGCGGCGTAGTTGTCGATGGTCGACCCGGTGAGCTTCTCGATGGTCTCGATGAGCTCCTTCGCCCCGGCCTGGTTGGCCTTGACGTCGAGCTCCTTCGGGTCGGTGACGCCCTGCTTCTGCAGGTCCTTGCGCGCCTGCAGCATCGCGCGGGCGTACGCCGAGTTGATCTTGTGCTTGCCGTAGCCGGGGATGTCCACGTAGGAGTCGCGCGGCAGGGACATCGCGACGGCCTTGCTGCCGTCGTTCGGGATGTGCACGAAGATCAGCGAGTCGGTGTTGAGCTCGCCGTCGGCGTCGCCGGCGCGCAGCTCGTCGAGCACCTCGCGCGGCAGCGGGTTGCCCTGGGCGTCGGTCCGGCTGTCGAGGCCGACCAGGAGGATGTCGCGGGCGCCGTCGGCCGGCTTCTCGCCACCGCCGCCGTCGCTGAGCACGTTCGTGTAGTTCAGCCCGTTGACCAGGCCCTGCATGGCCGCCCACGCGTACCCGGTCAGGCCCATCACCAGCAGCGAGACGACGGTCAGCGCGATCTTCGCGCCGCGGAAGGAGTTGCGGCGGGCCCGCGGGGCCGGGCGCGGCTGCGGACGGCGGGCCGCCGGCGGGGCCGCGCGGCGGGCGTCGACCGGCTCGCGGCGGGGTGCGGGGCGGCGCGGCGGGCTGTCGCGCCGGGCGTCGTCCCGGCCTGGCTCGTCCTGCCAGGGCCGGGCGGGGCGGCGGCCGCCTTGCCCGTTCCGAGGCGGGTGGTCCACGCGGGCGACTCCTCACTCCATCGATCGGGTGGTGCTACTGGTTGGGACGCATGGTGCCTGCCCCGGGTTGCCGTAGCGTTACACATCCCCCTGCCGATGTGTCATGCACCACCCATTTTCCCGCAGGTCCGACGGTTTCGCCTGGTCAGGACGGCAAGTTCGCCGTCCGCCGGACCGGGAGCAAGGTACCCGCGGCGGCCAGCAGGGCAAACGCGGCGGTGACGGCGTGGAGCGTGACGCCGAGGAAGCCGGGCGTGCTGCCGTCGGCGGCGAACAGCAGCGACGGCGCGCAGGCGAGCGCCGTGGCCAGCCACGTGCCGGTGGCCGCGCCTGCCCCGATCCGGATCGTGTGCAGCAGGAAGACCCCGAGCAGCAGGTGCACCAGGCTCTGGATCGGGTCGAGCCGCAGGCCGAGCAGGTCGGCGTCGGCGGCGACCCCGCCGAAGCGGGTCAGCGCGAAGCCGAACACGCCCAGCGTCGCGTAGCCGATCCCGAGCCCGGCCGCGGCCCGGGTGAGCACCGTCGTCCGGCGGCCGGGGTCGTCGGCGGCCCGCGGCTGCCGGACACCGTGGGTGTGCCGTTCGAACCACCAGAAGACCAGCGTCGCGGGCACGGCCAGCAGCCCGACCGCGACCAGCGTGCGCGGGCGGACCAGCCAGCTGAGCCCGTCGGCGATCCGGCCGGGCAGGTAGACGACGGCGACCAGCAGCAGCATCGCGGCGAGGAAGGCCAGGTAGAGGCTCATCGGCGCGCGCAGCACGAACCGGCAGGCGCGGGTGACGCCCGGCCGGTCGCCGAGCCGGGCGAGCGGCCGGGCCAGCAGCCCGAGCACGCCCAGCTGGACCAGGCCGAGCAGCAGCACGCCCCACGGCGGGGCGGAGAACGCGCCGGGCGCGCCCGGGCTGCCGAGCAGGACGGGTGGCCCGTCCCGCAGGACGCTCACCCCGGCGAGGCCCGCGAGCCCGGCCGCGGCGGCCGCGGCGAGTAGCCGCCGGGACGGGCGGACGCCGTCGGCGTGCGCGAAGGCGAGCTGCTGGGCGAGCAGGGCGATGGCGAACGTCGCCGCGTAGCGCGGCAAGGGCGAACCGGACCAGCTCGCGGCCAGCTCGCCGGCCCCGACCACGGCGAGCAGGCCGACGGCCGCGCTCACCGGCGCCCGGCGGTGCAGGGCCAGCAGCGGCGGCGTGCCGACGATGGTGAGCAGGTAGACGCCGAGCAGCCAGAGCGGGTGCAGCGCGATCCGCATCACCGTCGCCGTCGTCCCCGCCGGGCTGCCGAGCAGCTCCAGGGCGAGCGGGGTCAGCAGGGCGACGACGGCGAAGATCAGCGCGGGCCGCAGCAGCGGGCTCGCGCGTTCGGCGAGGAAGTGGCGGTAGCCGCCGCCGGTCTCCTGTTCGGCACGCCAGCCTGCTGCGTTGGCGTGCCCACCGGCGAAGTAGATCAGCGGGGCGAGCTGGGCCAGCCAGGTCAGCGGCCACAGCGCGGGCTCGGGCGCGCCCGCCCAGTGCGCGAGGGCCGTCACCGATTCGCCGAGCAGCAGCAGGACGACCCCGCCTGCCCCGAGCAGCGCCCACCGGCCGACGGCCGCGGGATCGGCGGCAGGCACCGGCGCCCGCGGCTCGCGGCGGGCCCGCAGCCAGCCGCGCAGCCGGAAGACCAGCAGGCAGCCGATGACCAGGACGCCGGCCACCATCGGGCCGATCGGGTCGCCGACCGGCGGGCCCCAGCGCTGGTGCCACGAGTTGACGACCAGCCCGGCCGAGTAGAAGGAGGCGACGGCCCGGCAGGACAGCGCCGAGTTCATCGGGTTGAGGTCGCAGGTGTGGTGCATGTCGGAGGACAGCCGGTCGTCCAGCGCCTCGCGGACCTCGGGGCCGAGCGGGTGGCCCTTGCGGTCGGCGTACCGGAGCAGGTCGTAGCCGAGGTCGTGGGCCTTGCACGGCACGGCGTAGTCCCACTTCGTGTTGTCGTCGCCCCACGGCGTCGAGCAGCCGCCGTCGACGTGCACGGCGCGGACGGTGCCGTCGCGGGCCGGCAGCGCGCCCGGGGTGACGCCGCTGAGCGCGGTGAAGTCCTTCGGCAGCCGGGCGAGCGCGTCGGGGTGCGGGCCGGGGTGGACCAGCGCCTCGATGGCGTTCTGCGCGGCCAGCACGTCCCCGGTCGGCGGACCCTGGTCCGGCGGCGACGGCGGCCGCGAGGCGATCAGCCCGAACGCGAAGACCACCAGCAGGACCAGCAGCAGCCACCCCGACGTCGACCAGGGTCGGCGGGTGCGTGGCGGATCGGTCAGGGCCGGCATGGGTCCAAGGGTGCCAGCCCTGCCGTTAGGCCGACATGGGGATAACCGGAGGGCTGCCCGGACGGCTGCCCGTTCTTCCCTTCCGCGGCGCAGGTGCCCCGGCGAGACTGGCGGAAGGGGGCGCGGCGACCAGGAGGCAGCAGTGCGCTCGACCGAGCTCGCCGTGCCCGCGGAGAACACCGTGCACGCACTGCGCCGGCTCGCCCCCGGCGCCCGGCTGCGCACCCCGCGCACGCCGGACCTGCGCGTTCTCGCGGGGGCGCTGCGCGAATGCGCGCCACCGGAGCTGGCCGGGGTCCACCCCGGGCCGGTCACCCGGGTGGTGCTGGCCGCCCAGCTGCGGGCACTCGACCGGGCGATGACGGGGTTCTTCGGCACGGGCGATCCGGCGGCCGCGCGGCTGGTGCGGGCCGCACGATTCGGCCGGGTGCGTCCCCGGCGGCCGCTGCGCGACCGGCTGGACACCGAGCCCGGCCTGCGCATGGCGGCGCTGGCGTGGGCGGAGGTGCGGGGGCACCGGATCCTGGCGGGGGAGCTGCGCGGGGTGCGCGAGCTCCCGGACGAGGACGACGGCAGGCTGGCGGCGGAGCTGGCGGTGGCCGCGGTGCTGCCGGAGGTCGAGGCCGGGACGGGCGGGCGTGAGGTGCTGCTGCCCCGGCCGGAGGACGGCCGGTCCGGCTTGCCTCCGCGGCCCGGTGGCCCGGTGACCGGCGGCAATGGCCGGTTCGGCTTGCCGGCGGAGGCCGGCGCTCCCGCAGGCTCGCGGCCCGGACCGGGTGCCGGCAGCGCCTTCCTCCGCGTGCGTTCGGTCCGCGTCGGCGACCTCGGCTTCCAGGTCGACGTGCACGCCGATCCACCCGCCGAGCTCCTTCGCGACGGTGACGGCCTCACCCTCCGCGCCCTCTGGTGGAACGGCCTCGGCCGGATCGCCGACGATCTCGGCCACGAGTACCTCGTGCTCGCCAAGGACCCCGGCGGCACCGGGACCGTCCGGCACTGGTGCCACCCCCGGCTCGCGCCCGGTGCACGTGTCCTGCGGCTCGAATCCGCCGGCTACCGGGGCGAGCGGATGCGGCTGGAGCCCGCCGCCGCCGGGACCTGCGCCGAGGTGCTCGTCAAGCTCGAACTCACGGTCCGGCTGGGGGCGTGATCGGGTCCGGGGCGAAGCAGACCTGGTCACGGCCGCTCTCCTTCGCCAGGTAGACCGCCGCGTCGGCGGACTGCAGGAGGCGCTCGAGGGTGTCGCCGTGGCGGGGGTGGCGGGCCACGCCGATCGACGTCGTGCGGTCGGCGATCGTCGCCGGGTCGCCGCGCTTGTCCGTCGTCACCATGTGCAGCTTCGCGATCGCGATGCGGATGCGCTCCGCCGCGTCCCAGGTCGCCTCTTCGTCGATGTCCGGCAGCAGAACGAGGAATTCCTCACCGCCGAAACGGCCGACCAAGTCGCTCGGCCTGGTCACTTCGTCCAGCGTTTGCGCAACGGTGCGCAGCACGTCGTCGCCCGCCGGATGACCATAGGTGTCGTTAATCCACTTGAAGTGGTCCAGATCGACCATGAGCAACGCCAGTTGATCACCCGATCGGGCGGTCCGTTCGAGTGCCCGTTCCGCCGCCTCCGACCAGCCGCGCATGTTGAGAATGCCCGTTTTCGGGTCCGTCCGGACGTCGTTCTGGAGCTGGTCGAGTTCGGCGAGGCGATTGAAGACGACCGTGACCACGGCCATCACCGCCACCATCGGCGGGACGGCCGCGAGCAGGATCGCGGTCACCGCGCCGAGGCCGATGGTGATGGCCTCGAGCAGGTTGTCGGCAGGGCTGCCCAGCACGTTGCGAACCGTGCGCCCGGCAGGGGATCCCAGCAGCAGGACCCCGCCCACGTACGCGATCTGGATCGCTTCGTAGATGGCCCCGGTGACGACGATGGTGCCGAACTCGCGGAGGAAGTCGCCCCAGCCCGGCCGGCCGAGCAGGTGCGGCCCGAGTCCCGTGTAGGTGAGGTGCGCGAGCGCGGCGGCGAGGCCGTGCGTGATGGACGAAAAAATGAAGTTGTGGGCAGGCCGCCGGGCGATGAACCAGTGCTGCAACCGGATCACGGCGATGACGGAAAGGATGAGCGGAACCGGCAGTATCATCGCCGCGGAAAACGTCCACACGGCGGTGAGGTCGATCAGCACCGTTTTGGTCCGGTTGCGCCGCCGCTCTTCCTGGCGCTGGGTCAGTTGAATGTGGACGGTGGCACCCGCGGCCAGGATCGCGAAATTGATCCAGTCGTTTCCGGACGGAATCGGCGAGCGCGCGAACGAGACGGCGAGAATCGCGACCGCGACGGCTTCGGCCGTCAGCATGAACGCGACCTGCACCGGACGGCGGCGCCAGAGCGCCCAGTTGCCAGGCCAGTACGCGTGCCGGACCCGGGGACCACCGGTCGTGGTCGCGGGCGTACCTGCGGTTACGCCCGACGTGGCAGCGCTTTCGGCGTGCCCGGGAGCCGGGCCGCCCGGTTCGCCCGGTGCGACCGGGGTCCCGTCCGGTCCTGGATGCAATTGGTCACCTCCTTTCCAGCCTAGTCTCGCCCTTGAGTAATCTCATCGGTACCTGGCAGAGTGTTCACGCATTCCGTGGCCGGGTACCATCCCACAGCAACGGCTCGGCCAAGGCCCCGGAGTAACTGCCGGGAACGCGGCGCAAAAGGTTCTGCGAGACTCTCCCCGCATGGAGGTGGCCCCCATGAGCAACCGCGACTTCTGAACCACCCTCGAATTGTCGCCCGTGCCGTCCGCGAATGCCATTCATGATCTTGGCCGTACCCGGAGGTGGGACCCGGCGCTCATGACGGCCAGGGTTGCGGGTCCGTCCCGCCGACCCGGCGCCAGGCGAACGCCACCGGCACGGCCAGCAGCAGACCCACCGCGCCGGCGAGTGCGATGGTCGCGTGCGCGGACCCCAGCGCCTGCGCGGCCAGCCCGCCCAGGCCCACGCCGACGCCCTGCGCGACCCGCAGGCCGGTCCGGTAGAGGCCGCCCGCGCTGCCCCGGATGTCGTTCGGGACCCACGTGATGAACGTGGCCGACACCGTGATGACGTACGCGCCCGTCGCGCCGGCCAGCGCGAGCAGGATCAACGCGAACACCAGGTTCGGCCGCAGCGCGAACGCCGCCAGCGCGGCCAGCGGCAGCGCGGCCAGCACGCCGAGCAGCTTGCGGCGGTGCTCGGTGGTGACGAACCGCGACAGCAGGAACGTCCCGGCCACGAAACCCAGCGGATCGGCGGCCAGCAGCCAGCCGACGGCCACCTCGCCCGCGCCCAGCTGTGCGGCGAGCGGCGCGGCGAGGCCCTCCGGGATCACCGCCAGCCCGACGAGCCAGGACAGGTAGAGCAGCACCCGCAGCCGTTCGTCGCCGAAAACCTGCCGGACAGCGCCGAACCACGGGGCGCCGCCGTTGCCCGCGGCGGGACGGCGCAGCACCAGCAACCGCACGGCGACCGCGGCCACCAGGAACGTCAGCGCGTCGATCGCCAGCGCCCACGACGACCCGATGGTGGTCACCAGCAGCCCGCCCGCGGCCAGCCCGGCCAGCATCGCGGTGTTGTTCGTGATCCCCCGCAGGTCCTGGCTCTGCAGGTAGACGTCGTCGTCGGCGAAGACCTCGCGGCCGAGCGCGTTCTGCGCCGCGTTGCCCGGCGCGTTCGCCAGCCGGGCCAGGACGAACAGCGCGAACAGCCAGCCCAGCGGCATCCCCGGCAGCGCCATCAGTCCGATCAGCACGGCCTGCGCGAACGAGCTCGTGACCAGCACCGCGCGCCGGGGGAACCGGTCGGCGAGCTGGGCCAGCCCGAGCCCGCCGGCCAGCGCGGGCAGGAACGTCAGCGCGTAGACGACGGCCGACAGCAGCGGCGATCCGGTCCGCTCGAAGGTGAGGATGGCCAGCGCGACGATGGTCAGCTGGTCGCCCAGCATCGACTGCGTCTCGGCGAACCACAGCGCGCGGAACTCGCGATCGGCCAGCACGGCACGGAGCCGGGGTGTCGCGCGCGTCGTCACCTCGTCACCACCGTCCTCCGATCGAGTGAATGCGGACCGTCCGCATTGTGCCTCTCCGGTGATGACTCCATCCGGGTGAGTCACCGGTCTACCACCGGAAAGCACCCACAGTATGCCGCCGGTTACGCCGCGATGTCCCCGGAACGGCCGCCGGTCACCCCCTCGTGACCGGCCCGCGGGTACGTCCCGACTGATCGAACCGGACTCGCTCGGCGCAGGGCGGCGGCCGCTCGTCGTCGCGCCGATGCCGCGTTGGACCGAATGGGCCAAGACTGGACAGTGAGCCGGCCGGGGTGGACGGACCGCGCGCCGCCGGCGCTGCAGATCGGGGAGAGCGATGGACGGGTTGTTGCAGGGCAAGGCGGTCGTGGTCACCGGCGCCGGCCGCGGCCTGGGCGAGGCGTTCGCGGTGCACGTCGCGCGCGAGGGCGGGGCGGTGGTGGTCAACGACGTCGACGCCGAGCTGGCGGAGCGCACGGCGGAGAACATCCGCGCGCACGGCGGCCGCGCCGTGGCGAGCGGGCACAGCGTGGCCGAGGCGGGCGAGGCGCAGGAGATCGTCGACCTCTGCGTGAAGGAGTTCGGCGGGATCGACGGGCTGGTCAACAACGCGGGGCTGAACTACGAGGCACTGCCCTGGGAGGACGACGCCGAGCAGGCGCGCGAGCTGGTCGCGGTCAACGTCCTCGGCGTGGTCAACACCGGACTGGCCGCGATCAAGGCGATGGTCGACGCGGGCACCGGCGGCTCGATCGTCAACATCTCTTCGGGCGCCTCGCTCGGGCAGCGCAAGCTCGGCGTGTACGCGGCGAGCAAGGGCGCGGTGGCGTCCCTGACGTACTCCTGGGCACTGGACCTCGAGGACGTCGGGATCCGGGTCAACGCCGTCTGCCCGCTCGCGCACACCCGGATGGTGTGGAAGTCCGAGCGATCGCTGCGCGCCTGCCCACCGGACCGCACCCCGGCGCGGATCGCCCCGGTGGTGCTGTTCCTGCTCGGCGGGGGTTCGCACGGCATCACCGGCCAGATGATCCGGTGCAACGGCCCGCAGCTGCACGTCATGGGCCAGCCGTTCCTGAAGCAGCCGATCCTCGAGCGCCCGGTGTGGGACACGGAGACGGTGCAGAAGGCGTTCGACGAGGTGTTTTCCGCGCACTTGGAGAACTACGGCCTGGAGAAGCGCGTCCCGCCACGGCTGCGGAAGTGGACGGAGACGACCTCGCCCCGGACGGCCTGACCAGACCCGGTCGTGCGTGGTGAGGCGGGTTCTCGACCCGCCTCACGCTGGCTGCGGCCGTGATGCCGTCCGCTCTCGCGTCCGCCTCGCCCGCCCCGGCCGCCCAGCCTGCCACCGCCGC